>BQMV01000015.1 GCA_022181005.1 Anaerolineaceae bacterium
AACACTTATTACGTAGATAATCTCATCGGGCCGGAAACGATTAACACTGTTCCGCCTGCCACGCTTGAGGCGTTCAAAGACCACGGCGTTGCGGCGTTGACGCTCATGCGCGGCGTGGACGAATCGCAGAACGATATCAATCAGTTGGAAGCGGCTGGCATCTCGATGGATCTTGTCACAAAAGAATTGGAAGACGAAGGCATCGCGACTTTCAGTGAAGCGATCGCGCATTTGCTCGCGTCTATTGAAGATCGGAGATCGCGCGCCGTTGCCTCTCTCGGATCGTTAGTTGATTCTGTTTCGCAGCGCATATCGCAGCTCGAATCCGATTCTGTTCCTGCGCGCCTGTGGCAGCATGATCCCTCGCTTTGGGCTTCCTCCAAAGACAAGGCTGGTCAACATGAAGTCACCATCCGCATGGGCTGGCTCGACTCAACCGACAAGGCTCGTAAAAAAATAAAAGAGTATCAAGATTTCGCCAAAGAAGTTCGCAGCGCAGGCATGGATCGAGCGTTGGTCATCGGCATGGGCGGCTCCTCGCTCACGGCGGAAGTATATAGTTTGCTCATGTCCGCGAATGGAATTAAGCCGACATTGGCGCTCGGCATCCTCGACTCGACGGACCCCGCGCAAGTGGCTGTAGCCGCGAAGAACTATCCGCCCGAAAAGACTCTGTACATCGTTGCCAGCAAATCAGGCGGCACAGCAGAGGTGATGGCGAACTTCCATTACTTCTGGAAGTTGAGCAAGAAAGACGGCTCGCACTTCGTCGCCACCACCGATCCCAATACTTCACTAGAAACATTGGCGCGGAAAAACGCGTTCAGAAAAATTTTCCTCGCCGATGAATTCGTCGGCGGACGTTACTCTGCGCTGACCGACTTCGGTCTCGTCCCTGCCGCCCTGCTCGGCGTGGACTTGAATCACCTCCTCGACCGCGCTGATTGGATGCGCAAGCAATGCGACGAACACGATCCTGCGGCGCGTAACCCTGGCATGGCGCTGGGGGCTGTACTGGGCGAATCCGCTCTCCACGGGCGAGACAAGTTGACCGTCGTGGCTGACGCGGCTTTGTCGCCATTCGCAAATTGGATCGAGCAGATCATCGCCGAATCCAGCGGCAAGAATGGCAAGGGCATCCTGCCTGTGCCGCTCGAACCGATCGGCGATGTGAAAGGATATGGCGATGACAGAATTTTTGTGTACCTGCGTCAAACGGGCGAGTATGATGCGACTGTTATCGCGTTGAAATCCGCAGGGCATCCCGTCCTCACCTTTTCAATTTCCAATTTCTACGATGTCGGCGCAGAAATTTTCCGCTGGGAGATCGCCACTGTCACCGCATGTTCGATCATTGGCGTGAACGCGTTCGATCAGCCGAATGTCGAATCGAGCAAGAAGATCACGAAAGCGAAGATCGCTGATTACCAAAAGAAAGGTAAATTGAAAGAGGGTAAGCCCGCGTGGAAGCAAGACGGCGTGAGTGTGTTTTCGCCGACTGCTGTGACGGGCGCGTCGTTGAGGGCTGTGCTGAGCAAGTTCTTGAAAAAAGCAAAAGTAGGCGGCTATGTTGCGATCAACGCTTACCTGCCGCGCAACGATGAAATGATCGACGCCTTGCAAAAGATGCGCGTTGCGATCCGCGCCAAGACAGGCAACGCAGTGACCGCTGGATTCGGTCCACGCTTCCAACATTCTACAGGTCAATTCCACAAAGGCGGACCGAAGAACGCGCTCTTCCTCGTCGTCACTGCCGATGCTGAAAAAGATTTGGATATTCCAACCGAAGGCTTGTCGTATGGCACGCTCATCCGCGCGCAGGCATTGGGCGATTACGAGGCATTGATCGAAGCGAAGAGGAAAGTCTTGCGCGTGCATCTGCCGTCGGTGAATGCGGTTACTGATTTGTTGAAGGCGTTGGAATGAAATTATCCCAACTCAAATGCGTTGCCTGCCGCGGCGGTGACCCAAGCCTGACGGAAGCCGAGATCGCCGAACTCCTGCCTCAAGTTCCAGATTGGCAGACAGTAGCGCAAGATAATATCTTGCGCCTACAGCGTGTTTTCAAATTCAAGAATTACACCCAATCATTGGACTTCACCAACAAGGTTGCGGCAATCGCCGAAGAAGAAGACCATCACCCGTTAATCATCTTTGAGTGGGGACGAGTCACGGTCCAGTGGTGGACGCATGTGGTGAAAGGCTTGCACAAGAACGATTTCATCATGGCGGCAAAGACGGATAATTTGTTTTCATAACGCAACATATTGCAGGTTAGCTACCAAACCGATCAATACGACAATAGCCCGCAGACCCCGAAGGGGTCAAATGATTATAGTATCGAATGACATATCAACACATTCAACCCCGAAGGAGTGTCATAGGTTGCAAATTTATGTCATCCCTTCGGGATTTAGAAATCCATTTGCCGTTTTAGAATCCTGTCATCCCTTCGGGATTGGCTTTATGGCGATAACCTGTCTCTTTTTCCTGTAACCCAACTCGTTCAGCCGATAGAACAAGTTCAACGCGAATGGCTGATTCCCCAGCCAGCCCATGAACGCGGCAGGGAGTTTGGTCAGTCCGCGCGGGGGAGGGGGTAATGCTAGGGCGGATGAAAAATCTACGATGCGGTCGTCAATCTGGAAGGTTGCGCGGCTGAGGCGTTTTACTTGCGGAGACGCGGTTAGAAACCCGCGCAGGGACTCGCGCTCGGCAGGCGTCATCCACTGCGGCAGTTCGGATGTCGCTTTGAAGTTGCAAATGGCGGCAAGGTCCTGTAAGAGTTGCCTCTGCTCAGTCGAAAGCGAATTTTCTTTTCCCGTGAAATAAACTACATCTGGATCAATTGCAACCAGCGGTTGAAGCCACAAGCGGCTCACCGTCGTGCGGACGGCGTTTCTCGCGCCAGGCGTTGTGAAGTTGTATAAGAAAGTTGAGTCGCGCGAGTCTTCCCATTTGTCGGAAACATCGGGACCGATGCGCAACGCGTCGCATAAACCAAGCGACGGCAGGATCGGCGCGCCGCAGGTGAGGAAATACGCATCGCGTCCCATCGCCTCGCGTATGATTGTCAATGCCTGACGATACGCGGCTTCGCGCGGCATGTCTGCAAATTGTTTGCCAGGCAATGCGCCCGCGTAGAGAAAATCTAATTTCAAGTAATCGAATCCCCACGCGCGGACTTGTTTCATCAGCGCGGTCAGCCATTCCGTCACGGCGGGGTGCGTGGTATCCAGCGCGTAGAGTTGCTCGCCCCAGTTGAATCCCGCTGAGACGAATCCTCCGTTCGTGTCGCGCAAGAACCAATCGGGATGTTCACGAAACAAACGCGACGACTTCACGGCGATCAACGGCGCGAGCCACAGTCCAGCCTTGCGTCCCGTGGATTTGATTCTTTCCGCCAGCGCATTCATGCCCGATGGAAATTTTCCGTTCGCATCCCAATCGCCGATGGAGGTTTGCCAGCCATCGTCCACTTGCAGAACGTCGAAGGGCAGGTCGCCTAACTCGTCGAAGATGCGGAAGAGGATGGCTTCGTCAATGGCTGTGTACAGGCTGTACCACGAACACCAGACGCGCGGCGCGGGCTTGTCCGATCTTTTGCCGAAGCGTTTGCTGAGTTCTTCGGCGTATTTTGCAAAGACAAATTCTTCGCTTCCTCGCGCGACGAACCAATCACATCCATCCGCTTCATGCTTCCCCACGAGTTGATTCCCTTTTAACCAGACATGCGCATCCAGTCCCAGCGAGCCGAGCAGGAGGATGTCATCGTCCTCAAACTCTACCGCGCCGACCCATGAACTGTGCGGCGATGATTCGTTCACGTAGCGCGGGTCGGTTTGCAGGGGATGGAGTATCGCGGGACGCTGGACGGGGAGGGGAGTTGGATCCGCCCACGCGGCGAGGGACCAGGATTGCCATCCGTGGCGGTAAAACTTCCGAGGAGGGCGAGGCAGGCTGACCGTCAGAAAAGAAGCGTTGACGACTAGGGGCGAGCCAGCCTCAGGCGGCGAGTCCAGTTTGAGAGGGGGAGTCGGCATAAGAGCGATTATCCAATAAAATGAGCGGATTGGCAACACCACGCCTGCGGGGGTGCAGGTGTCCGCTCCACGATTTTGTTGACGGTTAAATTTAGTTGTGGCATAATCCGCCAAACCAAAGGCAGTGAAGAGAAGAGTAGATTTGTGAGACTGTCAGCGAGTGTGGGCGCGGTGTGAGCCACATCAGCGAGCAAATCGAAGATCATCTCGGAGCCGTTCCGCAGAAATTAGTCGAATAGTCTGATGGTCAAATCGTTGGATGGTCGGTTAAGAGTAAGCGAGCCGAAGTTGTCCTCCGTTATCAGGACAGGACGATGTCAGTCGTCTACCAAGTGTCTGCTAGCGATCTCATTCGGGAATGCGAGCGGAAATCAGAGTGGTACCGCGTGAGTTTTAACTCTCGTCTCTGGAAAGAGATGAGAGTTTTTCTTTTAATTCATCCTGCCTAATCAAAACTCCGAAGGAGTGAAATGATTATAGATTTAAACAATACAGGCTTGCCAACCCCGAAGGGGTGTCATGCTTTGCGCACTGGTATGTCATCCCTTCGGGATTTGATACGGCTTTGCGCCATTTTCTATAATTCTGCCATCCCTTCGGGATTGAAGGCGCGTAAGGCAAGTTTTCAACTATGAGACTAAAAGACCAAAAGACCAAAAGACCAGGAGACTAACCATGTTCAAACCAGTATCATCCAAACTCAACGCGACTTCGATGGAAGAAGCCATGATGAAATTTTGGAAACAACGCGACATTTTCAAAAAGACAACGCAACAACGCGAAGGCGCGCCTGAGTATGTTTTCTACGAAGGTCCGCCGACCGCGAACGGCAAGCCTGGCGTGCATCACGTGTTGGCGCGCGCGTTCAAAGACATGTTCCCGCGCTACAAGATCATGCGCGGATTTCACGTCTCGCGGCGCGGCGGCTGGGACACGCACGGTCTGCCCGTCGAGATCGAAGTGGAGAAGCAACTCGGCTTCAAGAACAAACAACAGATCGAAGAATACGGCATCGATAAATTCAACGAGCTGTGCAAAAAATCCGTGTTCACGTACATTCAGGATTGGGAAAAACTCACCGACCGCATCGCGTTCTGGGTTGACCTCGAAGACGCGTACGTGACATACACCAACGACTACATCGAGTCGGTCTGGTGGATTCTGAAAAACTTCTGGGACAAAGACCTGCTGTACAAGGGATACAAAGTTGTGCCGTATTGCCCGCGCTGCGGCACGCCTCTTTCGGACCATGAAGTTGCCCTCGGCTACGACGAAGCGACTGACCCTTCGGTCTTTGTGCGCATGCCGCTGGTGGATAAGCCCGACACGTCACTGCTCGTGTGGACGACGACTCCGTGGACATTGCCGTCCAACGTCGCTGTTGCCGCGCATCCCGAAGAGGAGTACGTGACTGTCGAACGCGATAACGACGGCAAAAAAGAAAAGTTGATCCTCGTGAAGTCGCTTGTGCAAAAAGTGTTCGGCGAAGAGGAAGTAAAAGTTGTAGAAACGTTCAAAGGCAAGAAGTTGAAGGATGTGAAATATCATCCGCTGTTCACGTTCCTGCCGCCCGACAAGCCCGCGCATTACGTCGTGCTGGGAGACTTCGTCACAACGGAAGACGGCACAGGCTTGGTTCACATCGCGCCCGCGTTCGGTCAGGAAGACATGGAAATGTCGAAGCAACACAATCTGCCCGTGTTGATGACCGTTCTTCCCGACGGGACGTTTGTTTCCGAAGTCACGCCGTGGCGCGGAGTGTTCGTCAAAGAAGCCGATCCGATGATCATCGAAGACCTGCGCGCGCGCGGACTCTTGTTCAAGTCGGGCGAGTACAAGCACACCTATCCGTTCTGCTGGCGGTGCGGAACTCCGCTGTTGTATTACGCGCGCGAGTCGTGGTACATCCGCACGAGCGCGTTCCGCGACAAACTTGTCAGCCTGAACAACACTATCAACTGGGTTCCCGAACATATGCGCGAAGGTCGCTTCGGCAATTGGCTTTCCAATAACATTGACTGGGCGTTGAGCCGCGAGCGTTATTGGGGCACGCCGCTTCCCATCTGGGAATGTGAGAACAAACATCGCGAGGGCGTTGGCTCGGTGAAGGAACTCTCCGAAAAAGCGGGACGCGACCTGAGCGAACTCGATCTTCATCGTCCGTACGTGGATCAAGTGCATTGGGATTGCGCCCAATGCGGCAAGCAGATGAGGCGCGTGCCTGATCTCATTGACGTGTGGTTCGACTCGGGTTCGATGCCTGTCGCGCAGTGGCACTATCCGTTCGAGAACAAAGAGAAGTTCGAGTCGCAATTTCCCGCCGATTACATCTGCGAAGCCGTTGACCAAACACGTGGCTGGTTCTATTCGCTTCACGCCATCAGCACATTGCTGTTCGATAAAGTCTCGTTCAAAAATGTTTTATGTCTCGGCTTGATCCTCGACGGCGAAGGGCAGAAGATGTCGAAGAGCAAGGGCAATATCGTTGCGCCATGGGACGTGCTGAGCGTTCACGGCGCCGACGCGTTCCGCTGGTATCTCTACACGGCGACTCCGCCAGGGCAAGAGCGTCGCTTCTCTTCCGACTTGGTGGGCGAGGTCATCCGCAACTTCACGCTCACGTTGTGGAACGTCTACTCGTTCTTTGTGACGTATGCGAATCTCGACAAGCCCACCGTGACGACCATGCCGATAGCAACGAGCGATCTGGATCGCTGGCTGTTATCCGAATTGAATGTGCTCGTCCGCGATGTGACGGACGCGTACGAAAAATATGATGTGACCAACGCGACGCGTCCCGTTGAAGCGTTCGTCGAGAAATTGTCCACGTGGTATCTGCGACGTTCGCGCCGCCGCTTCTGGAAATCGGAATCGGATTCCGACAAGCAAGCCGCTTACTCGACGTTGTACACGGCTCTTGTCACCCTCTCGAAGCTGGTCGCGCCCGCGATGCCTTTTCTCGCCGACGAGCTGCATCAAAACCTCGTCCGCTCCGTGGACGAGTCCGCGCCCGAGTCGGTGCATCTCGCCGAGTGGCCCCAAGTGATGCCTGAGATGATTGACGAATCGCTGAACCACGACATGGCGACCGTGATGAAACTCGTCTCGCTCGGACATTCCGCGCGGCAGAAAGCGAATCGCAAAGTCCGTCAGCCGCTTGCCGAAGCCGCGTTCTCCGTCGGCAACGCGAACGAACGCAAAGCCGTCGAGAATTATGCTGACCTGTTCGTGGACGAGTTGAACGTGAAGAAAGTCCGCTTGCTGGATGCCGCGACCGAAGCCGTATCGCACACGGTCAAGCCGTTGCCAAAGCAATTGGGACAAAAATATGGCAATAAATTTCCCGCGCTCCAAAAGGCGATCCTTGCCATGAACGCGGAAGAAGTTGCGAAGACGTTGATGTCTGGCGAGCCGTTGAAAGTAAGCGTTGAAGGAGTTAACTACGAGATTTTGTCTGAGGAAGTCGAAGTCAAAGCACATGCAAAAGAAGGATTCGCAGTAGCCGAAGATGGCGCGTACGTCGCCGCGCTGGTCACCGAGTTGACTCCCGAACTCGTGCAGGAAGGCTTGGCGCGCGAGTTTGTGCGGCGCGTGCAAGACCTCCGCAAGAGCGCGGACTTAGACGTGGCTGACAGGATAGAACTGTTCGTCGAAGCCTCAGCAGGTCTAAGGTCCGCGATCGAGGCGCACAGGGAGTACATCACCGCCGAAACGCTGACGTCGAGTCTCCAGTTTGCAAGTCCGCCCAACGGCGCATCCACTGTGGACGATTCGTTCGACGGCGAGACAGTCAAGGTTGGGCTGGCGAAAAAATAAACGCGGAGCGCGAGACGCTTTGCGTATCTCGCGCTACAAAAAATAGTTTTGAAAGGCGCGTTGAAAGACGCGTCTTTTCTTTTATAATAGCGTCATAATTTTTATCGAGGTGATAAATGTTTAAGAGACTTCCGCTGTGGCTGCGTCAGACACTGGCATGGAGCGTTCATGCGTTTACCGCGACCGGTGCGGTGTGGGGATTTTTAGCCCTGCTGGCGATTTGGGAATTGAACTTTAAGCTTGCGATCGTATATATCATTATCGCTATGTTGGTGGATGGTTTTGACGGTATGCTGGCGCGCTGGTTCCATGTGCATGAATATGCTCGAGGCGTAGACGGCGGGTTGCTGGATAATATTATTGACTATTTAAATTATGTGGTCGTAGCGGCGTTGCTGTTGGTGCGCGTGCCGGGCTTGTTGCCGGAAGGATGGGTGATGCCGTCGGCGATCTCGATCTTGCTGACTTCTGCTTACCAGTTCTCGCAAACGGATGCAAAGACTGACAGCGATTCGTACTTCTTTAAGGGTTTTCCTTCGGTATGGAATTTTCTTGTCATTTACATGATGTTGTTGGGATTGAATCCATGGATCAATTTTGCTGCATTGGTAATTTGTAATATCCTTGTGTTCGTACCGGTCAAATATCTGTATCCTTCGCGCAACGTTCGTTTGCGCCGCTTCACGCTCGGATTCACCTACCTTTATGGCGCGCTAGGAATTTGGGCGCTCTTACAGTATCCGGACGTTCCGGCGTGGGTTGCGCCGGTCTCGTTCGTGTATGTGGCGTATTATGCCGCGCTAAGCTTCTTCCCGAAATTCGGGAGGACGGAACTGGCTTAAGGCAGTATGCTGATCGAGAGAGTCGCCGCTGTTTCGCCTGAACTTTCTGCGGCGCTTGCGGATTTGATCCCTCAGTTGAGCCGAAGAATTGCCCTGCCCACGCAAGGTGAATTGTCGGCGCTTCTGAAATCTTCTGATGCGGCGCTATTGGTCGCGCGCCTGACTGAAGAAGATAATGCGATTGTAGGCATGCTTACCGTGATTGTCTATCGCGTTCCGAGCGGAACGCGGGCTGTCGTGGAGGACGTTGTCGTAAGCGAGGCGCGCCGCCGCCGTGGAATCGCGAAGGCTCTTATGCAGGAGGCGATTAAGTTTGCACGTGAGGCGGGCGCAGGAAATCTATCGTTAACGTCGAATGTGAATCGCGTGGAAGCGAATTTGTTGTATCAATGCCTGGGTTTTCGTAAGCGCGAAACTAACGCGTATTTTTTAGATCTGGCTGCTGATAGATAAGGTTAAGCGGGCATAGCAACGATCAACGTCCTTCGCTTGCCAGCAAGCGCTGATAATGTTCAGGCGTATCTACATCGAGCAGCAGGCGTTCATCGTGCCAGGGGAGAAATTCTACGCGGAACTTGTGAAAGATAGCCCGCCCGCCCGTATCGCCTTCGAGAGTCAGAAGGTCGGCGAATGTTCGACGGTCGAATAGGACCGGGTTTGCGCGGCGTCCCATCGCCAGTGGCGCGACGGCGGAATACAGCCCCTCGGCGTGTTTTTCTGCCAACGCTTGCAAAATGGATGTCGTGATCTGCGGTTGGTCAACGAGGAGGAAGATACATGCGCCTGCATACCCCTCTCCCACAGGGAGAGGGGCAGGGATGAGGGAGAGAACCCCCGCCTGAATCGAACTTGCCTGTCCGCTCCGCCATTCGCCATTTCTGACGATCTTCACATCCAAATCTTTCACCGCTGATTCAACTTGCTCTGCGTTCGCTCCAGTCACAACAACCACCGGGGAAAGTCCCGCCTCCAACGCGCGTTTTGCAACCACGCGAACAAACGGCTCGCCTTTCCAATCCAACAATTGCTTTGGCTGTCCATACCTCGAAGATTCTCCCGCCGCGAGAACGACTCCAGCGACAGGCTCATGCGCTGCGAAGATTTTTCCCTGCTCCAAACTTGCGATGACAACGGAGTGATATTTGGCAAACAACTTTTTGGTCATTGCTTGGGCGCTTGCTTGTAGTTCGGGCGTATCTGCTTGGTTGAGTAGGACAGTCCGCCTTGCGTGTGGGGGAGTATTTTTCAAACTGCTTTGGTCATGCAAGAGGACGCGAGTCAATGAATTTGATTCGATGATCTGTCCAACTTCTGCGCCGCTTAATTCTGCAAATATTTCAGGACGATGGACGTATTCTTCGGTCAACGGCTTGCCCAATCCTGATAAACCAACAACGGTCACAACATGCTCAACAAAATCAGGAATGGGAGGTTCGTGCTCCGCCCAGCCCTTCAACGGTTTTTGACGCGAGCCGTCCGCCTCGATCAAAAGCGGAATGGAATGTTGCAAGCAAAATTTGCGAAGTGATGTGATAACTTCATGGTTCACAGGCTGAAATTTGTCATCTTTTGCTCCGCTTGTAATCAACACGATCCCGTTTAAATCTTTTTCGAGATTCGGCAGATCGCTTTGCGAGTTCGCAACAATGTGCATGTCTGCAAGTGGAATCTGCCACGCCCCCAAATGCGACGTGGCAGTGACGATGACCGGCGGCTTCCATTGCCTCGCCAGTTGAAACAGCGCGGTCGTCTTTCCGCCTGATCCGATGAACGCGATGCAGTCGGTCTGGTTCGCGCGCAACGCCTGCGCAAGCGTAAGAATCATGTCTGAATTATACAACCTCCGTTAAGGTAAGGTATAATATTTCCCGACGTTGAATAGACAGCGTCCGACAAATTCTCTTTAAGGCGTAGTATGGTAAGCAATTTACTTGAATCTCTCGATACATGGGCTGATCTTCAAATCACTCAACAAGACGTTGAATTCCTAAACAACTATTTATTCGAACAGGAAGTACCCCTCGCCACGAACGAACTCGCGCTGGCGTTAATTCATGAGCGCAACCGCGCGGAGCGCTTCGCGCTTCGCGAACGGCGAGAGGGAAGCGGAAGAATTTATGTTCCGAAAGATGCGCATCAGGTTGGCGACGAACTGACGTTTCCTAATTTGGCGTGGAAGCGCGGAAAAGTGACGGAAGCGCGCCCGGGCGCAAATCCTGAAATCGGCGCATTCAGCGTGCTGACGGTTGACCTTGATGACGGCTCTCGCCGCCTATTCGCGTCTCAGTTGGCGCAGCACTCCTTGAATGATAATCCCGCTTCGGACGAAGACGAAGGCTTCGACGCTGAAACGATCGCGCGCGAATACGGGAATGAGATCAATCAAAAACTCGAAGCCGCTTTCAGCAGCGACGCGCAGCTCGTGCGAATCGCCGGGCGGTGGTTTCCGCGCGCGTTGCTCATAGACGTGCGCGAAGGCAACTTGAACCTGGCGGAAGCGGTTCTCGATATGGCGGCGGGCGAGCCCATGTCTCCGTCCGCATTGCTTAAAGATATAGCCTTGCCGGAAGGCGAGAACCCAAAACTGACCGAATTCTCTTTGAACTTCGCCCTTCAAGAAGACGGCCGCTTCGACGAAGTGGGTCCCGCGGGCGAGGTGCTGTGGTGCTTGAAACGGCTTGAGCCGGATGATGTGCGGAACGCGCCTTTATTTCTGCAATATGATCCTATCGAATACGACCGCTCTCTGCTGGACGACCAGATGTTGAAATTAGCGTCGGAATTGGACGACGAATTGAGCGAGATAGACGATGCGTCTGATCTGTTTGCAGAAGAAGCGTCTATCGCGCTGATCTATCCGCACCTTCGGGCGGGAACTTTGCCGGTTTCAACGCGCGTTCAATCGTTGTTTCCGACAGCCTACGAGACGCCCCGCATTCGGTTTACGCTGGTAGACGGGAAGACTCGGCAGCGCATCCCCGCATGGATTGTGCGCGAACATCGCTACGTCTCTGGCTTGCAAGATTGGTACAGAGCCAACGGCTTGATGCCCGGCAGCCTAGTGACGATTCGTCGAAGCATTGCGCCCGGCGAGGTTGTGATCGAAGCGCAGACATACCGAGCGACGAAAGATTGGGTGCGAACCGCTATTGTGGGCGCGGACGGCGGCGTAGTGTTCGCCATGTTGAAACAGGCGGTATCTGCGGAATTCAACGATCGTATGGCGTTTGCCATCCCTTCGTTTGACGTTGTGGACGCTTTGTGGACAAACAACCGCAAACGCCCGTTCGAGAAGCTTGTAATAGACTTGACTCGCGAGTTGTCGAAGTTGACGCCGCAGGGGCATGTTCACGCGCAAGAACTGTACGCGGCGGTCAACATCATTCATCGTACTCCGCCGGCGCCGCTCTTCGCGCTTCTGGCAAACCGCTCCGACCTTTTTGCGCATGTAGGCGACTTGCATTTTCGATTGCGAGAGGCGGAATAAATGGCAGAAATTAAACGCAGAAGCCTTATTAAGCCGGGCGTAGATACACCGTTCTTTATTGACTTCGACTGGTGGAAGAAGAATGAGCGCGACTGGAGCGTGTACTTGCGATCGCTGCTGTGCGCGGAACATCGCGAACTATTCGCCGATAGCGGAGAAGGCGAGATGGTGGATTGGGTGGACCCAGCGACCGCCGAAGTGAAACAGGTGGACGGCGTTCAGAATATCCTTATGACGCATTGCGTCCGCCAGCCGGACTTCCTCACCGAGCAGACCGCGCTAGTAGAGGCGGTTTTTCGACTGTTTCTCACGAATGGGAATATTCCAATGTCATCGCTGGAGTTGGGCGAACGACTTAATCGTCCGCCGGAGACAATCTTGCGGACATTGGCTGGACCGCGTATTTATAAAGGGATTCGCCCATATAGCGCCGCGTAAGCGCGCAAGCGGTTGCCGGTATTTCGGCGCCGTACTACAATAGCCTTGAACTGCCCCCGTAGCTCAATGGATAGAGCGACAGCCTTCTAAGCTGCAGGTTGTGGGTTCGAGTCCCGCCGGGGGCGCCAGTCTTATTCTGCGCGTCGAGTTCTGTTAGTCAAGGAGTTAAGCGATGACTATGATCATACGTAGAAGCCTGCCGGCTGTGTTTGAATCTCGTATCGTGATCCTGCAATCTGCCCGTTGGCAGTCTCGCTCCAGCGTCTGGAGTCCGCCGACGGATGTATACGAAACTGAAGAAGATTTCTTTGTCCGCGTGGAAATCGCCGGTATGCACGACGAAGATTTTGAAATTACCCTGAATAATAATGTCCTATATGTCTCTGGCAGCCGTCCCGGTTTTGTAGGACGGCGCGCATATCATCAAATGGAGATCCTTTCAGGACGTTTTGAAGTTGAAGCGTCTATTGGCGCGCCTGTGAATGAAAGCGCGTGCGAAGCCGACTATGCGGATGGATTCTTAACGATTAAATTACCGAAAGTAAAAAACGGATGAAATTAGAGAATAACTATGCCCGCTAACCGCTGGCGTTCTGGGTACGATGATTTTTTTCAATGGAATGGGGAACTGGACGATGGCTTTGTTTCAGCGCTGTTGTCGTCCATCCCTCCGCGCGTCCCTGCGGGCAACTCGGACGATTCTGAAGCAGACGCGTCGCAACCGACGCCGGAACGCAAATATCCGGCGACGCTTCCTATCCTTCCGTTGCGAGGCGTGGTTGTCTATCCACAAACCGCTGTCCCGCTGACCGTTGGACAGCCGCGTTCAATCAAATTAGTGGATGATGTCGTTGCGGGAGATAAGCTCGTCGGGCTGGTTGCGGCGATGAATCCTGAATTGGAGACACCGGGTCCCGCAGACTTGTACCCTATCGGCGTTGTAGCGACCGTTCATCGCCTCTTCCGCGCGCCCGATGGGACCGTGCGCTTGCTCGTGCAAGGCATGGATCGATTTCGACTGGGTCAGTTTACCGAGCAAGAACCGTATCTGAAAGCGCAAATCATGCTTGCGCCAGAGACGGTCGAGGAGGGTTTAGAAGTTGACGCGCTTGCCCGCAATGCTCGCGATCAATTTCAACAGATCACTCAAATGATTCCATCGTTCCCTGAGGAACTGGCTGGCTCCATTACGTCTGTCGAAGACCCTTTGCAGACGGTCTACACGATCGCGAATTTCCAACGGATGGATCTGAAGGACGCGCAGGAATTGCTTGCGCTAGATTCAACCTCTGAAAAGCTGAAAAAACTGACCGGCTTACTTGTGCGCGAAGCGGAAGTGCTTTCGCTGGGGCAGAAGATTCAAAACGAGGCGCGCGGCGAGATCGAGAAGGTACAGCGCGAATATTTCTTGCGCGAGCAAATGAAAGCCATTCAGAAAGAATTAGGCGAAAAAGACGAGCAGGCTGCCGAGGCGGAAGAATTTCGCAAGAAGATCGCCGATGCAAAAATGCCTGAAGAGGCGGAAAAGCAGGCAAATCGCGAATTGGAACGATTATCGCGGCTGCCAGTTGCGGCAGCGGAATACGGCGTGATTCGCACCTATCTGGATTGGCTGGTGACCATACCGTGGTCGAAATCCACGGAAGATAATCTTGAAATTAAGCGTGCGCGCGAAATTTTAGACGCCGATCATTATGGGCTGAA
>BQMV01000016.1 GCA_022181005.1 Anaerolineaceae bacterium
ACAGATAAAGTCAATTTGGAGGTTGGGGCGAAGGCATCGGGCGTGCTGGCAAAGATCAACGCCGGCGAAGGACAGGATGTGAAAGTGGGCGATTCGCTCGGAACGATTAACGAGAACGCCAAACAACCTGCGTCGCAGCCTGCGACTTCGCCGACTCCCGCAACGGCAGAGATCGTTCCCGCGCCGGAAAAAGAACCGACGACTCAATCGCAAGCGCCGCTTGTGACTCCTGTCGCTGCGCGTTTTGCGCGCGAACAAAGCGTGGACCCGACGCAAGTGAGCGGCACAGGTCCCGAAGGACGGGTGACAAAATCGGATGTGGAGCGTTTTGTCCAACAACAAAACGTAGTTGCGCGCGAAGAAACGAGAGCGCTTGTGCCGCCGCTTCCAACGACGATCGTCGAGCTGACGGCGCGCCGGGAGGAGCGCGAGCGTATGTCGCGCAGGCGGCGCACGATTGCGCAGCGTCTGCTTGAAGCCAGCCAATCGACCGCAATGCTGACCACGTTTAACGAAGTGGATGTGAGCGCTATGATGGATTTGCGCCGTCGCCGCAATGAAGCGTTTCAAGCGCGATACGGCGTGAAGTTAGGCGTCACGTCTTTCTTTGTGAAAGCGAGCGTCAGCGCGCTGAAGGCGTTCCCACGGCTCAACGCAGAAATTCAAGGCGACGAAATTCTGTTGAAATACTATTACGATGTCGGCGTGGCGGTCGGCTCGGAAGAGGGTTTGGTCGTCCCAGTGATTCGCGACACGGATCGCCTCTCATTTGCCCAGATCGAAAAGCAAATTAAGGAATTTTCCGTAAAGACGAATCAGGGCGCGCTGACAGTGGAAGATTTGCGCGGCGGGACGTTCACGGTGACGAACGGCGGCGTGTTCGGGTCGCTGCTCAGCACGCCGATTCTCAACCAGCCACAGGTGGGCATCTTGGGCTTGCATAAAGTGGAAGAGCGTCCGATCGTTATAAACGGTCAGATCGTAGCGCGCCCGATGATGTATCTGGCGTTGAGCTACGATCACCGCATCGTAGACGGGCGCGAAGCCGTTCAATTTTTAGTCCATATCAAAGAATTGATCGAAGATCCGGAACGCTTGTTGTTGGAAGGCTAAACAGGCGCAGACGACGAATGCCGCCTTGAGGAGGAGACTCTTCAAGGCGGCATTGTTTTTAATGCCCTCCATATCTTCAATCACATTGAAGATCGTTCTCAACGCATCCATCTATTAAGTTCCCATGCCTATCTAGAATTTCATTGGAACAATCGGTATACTGCCCCGGCTGTTGAAAAGGGATTTTAAGACGCATGACGATGTTTCTTCCGCGCATACGCGCGATTCGATACGCTCACGTTGTATTGTTGCTTCTGCTGATATTCGGCGCGGCGTTGCCGGTCCGCGCCCAAACGCTTCCCGTTTGGGAAACAGCGCAGCAAATGCGCGACTTCGCATTTCAGGCGCAAAATGAGTTGTACGCCGCTGCGCGCGCCGACGACCCCCTAGCGCAGCGACAAACCGCCGCCGATCTGCTGGATAAAGCAGCGCAGGCGTACGCGATGGAGTTGCAGCCTGCATTTAAACGATCCGTATCTGAAGCCGACGCGCAGATTACAGACTCGCTGGCGCGCGCCCGAAGCGCCGCGCTAGATGGAGACGCCGCCGTCCTCGCTATTGCGCGCGGACGTTTGTGGACGGCGCTGTTGCGAGGCGGCGAAGCGTTGACCTTATCCGCGTTGGCGGCGGGAGACGTTGCCTCTGCCGCTGAATGGTTGAAAGTGCGCGAGTACCGCGAGTCGACTCGCGTCAGCCGTGTGGACGATTCCTCAGCGCAAGCGCTTGCCGCCGTCGCTGAGGGGCGACTCACGACGGACGCCGCCGTGCAGATCGTCTCAAACGACTTGCGCGACGCGTACTTCTTCCGCTTGCGTGATTCGCTCGCGCAGATCGAAGCAGCCGCCGAGAAGAATTTCTCCACCCGCGTCGCCGAATGGAGCGGGTTAGCATCGGGCTACTTCTCTATCTTGCAATCAGATATAAGCGAGAAACTCGGCGCCGATGCCGACGCTGCCTTGCGGCGTTCGTTCGCCGCGCTCGAATCTGCCGCGTTGAACGAAGATTGGTCGGCGCTGAGATCGCAGGTCGTTTCTATCCGCGCGTTACTGAGCGACTATCAACCCGTTGAGTTAACCTCCGCCGAGGTCGCCAAGCGCGGACAGTTGCTGTATCTCTTTACCGATTTGATCTATATCGAATACAAAAGCGGCGTGCGCGGCGGCGAGATCGTCATCCCGATTGAATATCAAGAAACGATCACATTTCATAAGCAAGCCGCCGCTGTTTTTGAGGAAGTGCGTCCGCACATTGCCGCTGTAGACGCCGCCGCAGCGGCGCGCTTCGAAACGCTGCTGAATGAAATTAACGCAGTCATCGTTAAGCGCGGCGAACCCAACGACATGAAAATCCTGGTGGATGAAGCGTTGGAGATCGTTGAGACCACGCTCGGCGCGCGCGCCGACGCCAGCGACGCGGCTGCCTCGTTCACCATTCTCGACACGTTGATTCGCGATATGCTGAACGCTGTGCGCGAAGGACGTTATACGGATGCTGAGAGCGCGCGCATCGAAGCCTACGCCATCTTTGAAAGCGGACCCGAAAAGCGCCTAAAGAACCGCGCTCCTGTCCTTTCGCGCGAGTTGGAAGGTTTGTTCTGGGAAGGCGCCGATGGTCAAAAAGGTCTGGCGACGTTGATCGCTGAACGGGCTTCCGCTGAGGAGATCGCCTCGCGCGCCGCGAAACTGACCGAGAAACTAAACGAAGCCGAAAATTTCCTTTCAGCCGGCATGAACTCATTCTTAGCCGTCGTCAATAGCATGGTTATTATCCTGCGTGAAGGTTTGGAAGCTGTGCTGATTCTCGGCGCCATCCTTGGCTATTTAAGCGCCACGAAAAGCCCGTATAAATTCAGTCTGTGGGTGTACGCCGGCGCCGGTGCGGCGATTGTTCTGAGCGTGTTAACATGGTGGTTGGCGCAAAGTCTTATCACGATCACGGTCGCACAACGCGAGCTTATCGAAGGCGTCGCCAGTTTGACAGCGGTAGTCGTTTTGTTCTACGTCACGAACTGGTTGTTTGAAAAAGTATACGTTGTGGATTGGATCGCCTACGTCAAAGAACAAGTTGGCAAAGCCCTTAATAGCGGCTCCGCGCTGGCGCTGGCTGGCTTGGGATTTACAGTCGTCTTCCGCGAAGGATTCGAGACCGTGCTGTTCTATCAAGCGTTGTCCTTCGATGCGGACGCGAATTCGATCTGGCTGGGATTCGCGCTCGGCAGCGTCATTATTTTTGCGATCGCTTATGCCATCCTTAAATTAAGCAAACGTCTGCCCCTTAAGCCGTTCTTTGCCGCCACAGGACTGTTGCTTATGCTGTTGGCGTTCAACTTTACCGGCGCGGGCGTACGCGGCTTGCAAGAAGCAGGCTTGGTCTCGGCTCATTTATCAACTTGGATTCCAGAAAATTTGATTTTGATGAATCTCTTCGGCATTTATCCTACGCTTGAGACAACGTTCGCGCAAATTTTATTTTTGTTATTGATTGCCGCTACATTTGGTTATAGTCTGTGGCGCAAGAGAAGACTCTTACCTTCGCCTGAAGGAAGAAAAAACCGATTCGAAGGAGAAAAGCACGAATGAAGAAAAAATGGATCACATCTCTCATTGGGATTCTGACCCTTAGCGCCTTGCTCGCCGCATGCGCGCCTCAAACCGCCCCCACGACGGACGCCGCTCCTCAAGCGCCTGTCGCTTCTCAAGCCGATTTGAGCGCGGTCAAAGCCTATGCGATCGATCAAGCGACGCAGATGAAAGACGCCGCCGCTTCTTTACGCGCCGGCGCGGAACAGTACTACGCCGCTATCGCCCAAATTAAAGCCGATCATCCCAATGCTAACCCGTACGAATATTTATGGGAAAACCACCCGCAAGCCGCCAAAACTCTGTTGGAGAAAATGCGCGCCGACTGGCTCGAATCGCACGCCCATTATGAATTGAATGAAGGCATTATCGGCGGCACGCCTGCGCTGGCGTATTACGACGGCTGGCTGGATGCCGCTCCTTCCGCCGATGAAGACCCCGAGGAAGCCATCCAGTGGACGCTTAAACTGGCGAATGGCGCGACGCTCGAAAGCCCCGGCAACTTATATCACAGCCTGACCGAGCCGATCCTATATGGCACGCTGGATAAATACGTCGGCTTGCCGGTGGACTTGAACGGCGACGGCGCGACCGGCGTGAGCGAAAGTCTGCCGGAAGCTGAAATTTTGCTCGCCTCTACGCAAGCGTTAGACGAAGCTTCAGCGCAAACATTGGCAGCCATCAACGCCTGGCAACCGACCCTCGAAGACGCTTTTATGGCGATGGTGACCATGATCCCCACGATGAACGAATATTTTGAACAGTGGAAATTATCCACTTTTATCGCTGGCAACGACTTTGAACAGATTGGATTCGTTGCCGCAAGCCGTTTGGTAGATGTTAACGGCATTTTGAGCGGTTTGGGCGTCGCCTACGACAACATCCGCCCGGTAGTTGGCTCCGCAGACGCCGCATTAGACGCGCAGATCCATGCCGGCTTCGCCGACCTAACAACCTATGTCGCCGACCTGTACGCTAAAGAGCAATCTGGAACGGTCTTCTCGCCTGAGGAAGCCGATGCGTTTGGCGTGGAGGCGCAATCGAAAGCCACCGCGCTCGCTGCGTTAGTCGCACAAGCCGCCGTCAAAACGAACATCGCGCTCAACCTCGACGCTCCAAGTTGGGAACCTGCTTCCGCGCCCGTTGTGACGGCGAACGCGCCTGCGCCTGCGCCGATCGAGTGATCGATAGAATGCGATGACGCCTCCCTTTTGCGAAGACTTGATCGTATGATTACAAACGCAACTGCCAAATCCCGACCGTCCGCGCGCAGTCGTGTGCAAACGCCCGCTGCGCGCGCGGTCCGTCGTCATCTATTGCCGTTTATGGCGTCTTTTGCCGTCTCGCTCATCAGCGGATTGTTCTACTATCTTGTGCCGCACGCTTGGAATTGGAGCGCTTCGCAGATCGCCTTATGGATTCATCTTGTCGTCGGCGCGCTCGGCTTCTATTTCCTGATCCCCTATGTGATCTTTCATCACAAGAAGAAGAACGAGCCGACGCTGAATATTGTCTTCTTCTGGCGCGCTTTCCGCCGCCGTGAGCGTGAATCGGGCTGGTCGTATCAACAGCGTATTTTCGGACATATTCTAAACTGGACGCTGACGCTGCTTGGCTTAAGCGGTTTTATGCTCATCATTCCCAGCGTTTTATGGGTGAGCGGCGTGGTGTGGATGGCGGGCTATCCTGCTTATCGCATCGCTAATTTGGCGCATTTGGGTCTGGCTTTGCTGGCGAGCGCGTTCATTGGCTTTCATGTGGCTCGTCGGCGCAAGCGCATTCATCCATGAGAACCAAGCCGGTCCGATATTTGCTCGTTGGCGGGGCGCTGACCGCTCTGGCGTTTCTGTTTGCTGTCTTTGTGATTCCCAAGCCGCAGGGCAATGGGCTGAATCTCGGCTCCGATGTTCCCTTCTACTCTTTGCCGTGGGGCGACAATCCTTTCGCCCCCGGCAACCTTAAAACTGTCGACGGAAAAATGCTCGACGGCTCGAACATCCTCTCGGCTGAATTTTGCGCGCAATGTCATCAGTCTGAGTACCGCGAATGGATCAGTTCCATTCATTCAGTCACAGGTCCCGACATCCTTTATGAAACTGCCATAGACAATAATGAACTGGCGCACAAGAATCGCCTTGGCACGGAGAAGATTCGCTGGTGCGATTCGTGCCATGAGCCCGTCAATTTGCTGATGGGCGAAGTTAATCCGTTGGCGGTTGTGGGTCCTAGCAAAGCGACGGCAGAAGGCACGACTTGCGTGATCTGTCATACTGCCGTACACGCCGATCCGCTGGCGGGCAACGGCGCGCTTACGCTTGATATTAACAACCTCAACCGGTATAACGAAGCGCTCATCATGGCGGCGCCCGCCGAACATGCCCGCGCCATGCAATCGAAAACGCATAACCCACTGATGAGCAGTTCCGATTTCTGCGGCGCCTGCCATACAGAAATTCGTCCCATTGAGATCAACGGCGGCGAACCGCTCGACTTGCAAAATACCTACGAAGAATGGCAGAACAGCGAATATGCCGAACGCGGCATTCAATGCCAGGATTGTCACATGCATCCCGACCCTGCCGCGTATATTAACGAATTAAACAAAACGGGCAAAATCCCCAAACGCGTCGTCTCGCATCGTTTTGTAGGAGTTAACTATCTGTTGACCGATTCCGATCTACCCTCAAATTTGGTAACCTACCTGCGCGGCGGACTTCCGCCCGGCGGTATTCCGACCGACGAATGGAAAGCCGATCTGCTTGAACAGCGCCGCCTCACGCTTGATCTGCTGCAAACGGCGGCAGAATTGAGCGTTTCGGCGCCGCGACAGGTCGTTCTAGGTTCTGAGGCGACGTTGAACGTCACTATCGCCAACACGGGCGCCGCTCACAATCTGCCGACTGGCGCGCTCGATCAGCGGCATATCTGGCTTGAAGTTAAAGCGACCGACGCGCGCGGCGCGCTTGTCTATCATAGCGGTTGGTTCGATGAGAAGACCGGTAAAATTGATCCCAACGCGGTTATCTACCTCAAAGTGATGACTGACGCCAATGACGAGATCATCTATAAACATATCCTCTTCGCAGTCAAGCAATACACCTTTACGCGCGACCCAATTCCTGCGAATGGGAGCGATACGATCCCTTATACGTTTACTATTCCCGCCGATGCGCAAGGTCCGCTGACGATTGAGACCACGCTGTGGTATCGCCTTGCCTTGCAAGAATTTGTCGCCTATAGTCTCAACCTCGACCTCATCGTTCCCCCTATGATGATGGAGCGGAATACGACGGAAATTCTAATAAATCCCTAACCGCGCGATCTTAAAACGAACATGGCGGTCTCTTTTGCACAGAGACCGCCATGTATAAACAAAGCGTTTCATTATAGAAACAGTGTGCCGAGGGGGAGATTCGGACTCCCGACCAAGGGCTTATGAGTCCCCTGCTCTACCACTGAGCTACCTCGGCGGGGTGAGAGCGGAGGAATATTACTATGGCTAGGATGAATTGTCAACGCGAGCGATTCCATGGAATGAAGCGGTGAGAATATGCTACAATATTTGCAATGAAGGCTACCGTTTCGCAACGCGCATCATACAAGCGTCATCGTAGGGAATTTGCCTGGCAGATTCTTCTGCCGGTGATTGCGAGTGTTTTGCTTGCGCTCGCGTTAATCGTCTGGATCAGCCTTGCCGCGTTTGGCGGCGGCGATGTGAGCCGTTGGGCGGCGATTTCAACGATTTGGATCGTGATCCCGCTGATGGTCGCCGGCTTGATATTTTTGATCCTCCTCGTTGCATTGATTTATCTTATAGGGCGTTTGCTTGGTGTTACGCCGAAGTACGCCAGCCTCGCGCAAAAATACGCCGGTAAAGCGGCGCGTTATGTGAAGCGCGGCGCAGAGGCGACGGTTGCGCCGATCGTTTTCTTAGGCGGCGTAAGTGCCAGTGTGCGCGCATTTTTTGGAAGGAAATAGATAATGAATAAGAGCAAAATTCTACTCTTTGGCGCGCTGACGGGCGCAGCGGTCGGACTGATCGCCGCATCGCTGTTGAACCGCCGTGTGGAAAAGAACGAGAGTGCAACCGCGCTGACCGCCGGCGAAGGGATGAAGCTCGGTATGCTGGTCTTCGGCTTATTGCGCGCGGTCGCAAGCTTGAAAGAGAGTGCGTAAGCTATTGAAAGGCGAGCAGTCGTTGTTCCCTGCCAGCGTGTGATGCGCCCCCCGTAAATTCGGTAGAGCGTTTGATTTCATTCGTAAGACAGCGACGACTTTAAGTCGTCGCTTGTTTCGTTAATTCTCCCTTGCCGAGGCAAGCGATAGCGGGCGCTTAACGATAAAGCGATAACTGCTCTTTCCCCTCGTTGGGGAATGGATGGAAAATCTCCATCCAGTTTTCGGAGTTGCCCAGCGCGTCCCAGCCGAATTGACGATACAGCCCGTGCGCGTCGCGAGTCGCCAACGTCCAGCGACGTAGACCTTGCAGGTCGGGATGCGACATTACAGTTTCGATCAGCCATTTGCCGAGTCCGCGCGAACGGTAGTCTTCGTGAATGAACACATCGCAGAGATATGCGAAGATTGCGTAATCGGTGACGACGCGCGCAATACCGATCTGCTTTTCTCCGTCGTATAAGCCGAATGCAAGCGAATTGGCGAGCGCACGCTCCGTTCGTTCGCGTGGACGTCCTTTTGCCCAGTAGGCGCGTGCGAGGAAGTCGCAGATCGCGTCTACATCCAGCCGCGCTGGGTCGTCGCTGATGATAAAGTTCTCGCGCTTTACTTCGAAATGTCGCTTCATGGCGTAAGTTTATCATGGGTGATATTATCCAAACCCACGCGTCATTGTGAGAGCGGCGCTCTTTAGCCTAAAGCGATCTTCATTAACATGATCGGGAGATTGCTTCGCTTCGCTCGCAACGAGAGACGTCCAAGGAGACTCATGCTCAAACCCATTCGTTGGAACACGTTTATACGCGACTTCTTCATGATTCAGGTCGGATTTCTGTTGTACGGACTCGCGCTCGCTTTGCTCATACGCGCCGATCTAGGGACGAGCACTTGGCTCGTCTTCGAAATCGCGTTGGCGGATATGTTCGGAATCACCATCGGACGAATGACGATCTTCGTCGGATTTATTGTGCTGGCGATAGCGATGGCGATGCGCGAACAAGCGGGCTGGGGCACTTTGGCGAACATTCTCAGCATTGGTCCATGGCTCGATCTATGTTTACGATATTTGCCCGATGCGCTTGGCAACCTGCCTTTGCAGCTTTTCTTCTTCTTAGCGGGCGTTCTTGTGCAGGGAATCGCCACTGCCGTCTACATTGGCGTGAATGCAGGCGCGGGTCCGCGCGACAGTATGATGCTTGCGATTCATCGCGTAACGGGTTTGAGCGTGCGCATGGCGCGCGGCTTGTTAGAGGTGATCGTTGTATTCATTGGCTGGCTGATGGGCGGTCCGCTGGGGGTGGGGACGGTGGTCTTCGCCCTGTTGATCGGTCCCTCCGTGCAGTGGGCGTTCAAGTTGTTCAACGTCAAGCCGCATCAGCCTCGAACGGAATCGGCTGAAACTGTCGCGGATTGATTCGCTGCAATTCCAACACTCCTCTTACGCCGCGTTGATCGACCGTCAATGCGGCGTTTGTTATAATCGCCTGTATGTCGCAATAACGACTTAAGTCGTTATTGCGGGAGGATTATTAACCATGATGCGATTTGACCGATTTACAGAGAGAGCGCAAGAAGCCGCCCAACGCGCCGCGGAGATCATCCAACGGTACGGGCATAATCAAATAGACACCGAACACATCCTGCTGGCGTTGATCGAACAGCCTGGCGGGGTGATTCCCCAAGTTTTGGAAAAACTAAGCGTCAGCCCCGAAGCGCTCACTGAGCGACTCGACGCGACGCTGCGCGCCAGCCCGAAAGCCAACATCTTCGGCGGCGGCGCGGGGCAGATATTCATCACGCCGCGCGTTAAGCGGATCATTGACCTTGCCAACGAGGAAGCTAACCGACTCAAAGACGAATACATTTCCACCGAACATATCTTCCTTGCGATTCTGACGGAACGAAACACGCCAGCCGCGCGTATTTTGGAATCGGCGGGGCTGACGCGCGACCGCGTCTACTCCGCTATTCAAGATTTGCGCGGCGGACAGCGCGTCACCGATCCGCAAGCCGAAACGAAATACCGCACGCTCGATAAATATTCGCGTGATCTCACACAACTGGCGCGGGAGGGAAAGCTCGACCCGGTCATCGGGCGCGATAACGAAATTTTACGATTAATCCAAATTCTGTCGCGCCGTACGAAGAACAATCCGGTGCTGATCGGCGAAGCGGGCGTCGGCAAGACCGCGATCGTCGAAGGGCTGGCGCAGAAAATCGTTAATAACGATGTGCCGGAGATTTTGAGCGGCAAGAAAGTGGTAGCGCTTGATTTGGGCGCGATGATCGCCGGGTCTCGATTTAGAGGCGAATTTGAAGAGCGGCTTAAGGCTGTCGTTGAGGAAGTTCAACGTTCGGGCGGCGATATCATCATGATGATTGACGAACTGCATACGGTCGTCGGCGCGGGAGCGGCGCAGGGCGCAATGGACGCGTCGAATATGCTTAAGCCGGCGTTGTCGCGCGGCGAGTTACAGTGCATCGGCGCGACCACGTTGGATGAATACCATAAGTACATTGAAAAAGACGCGGCGCTTGAGCGACGTTTCGCTCCCATTTATGTGGAGGAGCCAAGCGTGGACGACACGATTCAAATGCTGATGGGCTTGCGCGATAAATATGAAGCGCATCATAAAGTCCGTTTTGCGGACGATGCGCTGGTTGCTGCGGCGCGCCTTGCAGATCGGTATGTGACCGATCGTCGTCTGCCGGATAAGGCGATTGACCTAATGGACGAAGCCGCCGCAAAATTACGCGTCGCTTTGTATTCCATGCCGCCCGATCTGAAGGCGTTGAAGGGCGAAATTGATAAACTGCAAGCCGAAGAAGAGCAAGCGGGCGTAGCGCGAGATTACGAACGCGCGGCGCAGAAGAAATCGGAACGTTTGCGATTGGAAGAAGAATATAACGAGAAGCGCGGTAAATGGGAAGTGGAACATCAATTGGATGAGGAAGTCAACGTGGATGACATTGCCGCTGTAGTGCATCAATGGACGGGCATCCCGGTGACGCAAATGCTGGAGACTGAAGCCGAAAAACTTTTGCATATGGAAGCGCGTTTACACGAACGTATTATCGGACAAAACGAAGCCATTCGCGCGATCTCCGATGCGATTCGCCGCGCAAGAAGCGGACTCAAAGACCCGTCGCGCCCGATCGGTTCGTTTATCTTTATCGGACCCTCAGGCGTCGGCAAAACGGAGTTGGCAAAGGCGCTCGCGTGGTTCATGTTCGACGACGAAGAAGCGCTCGTGCGCATTGACATGTCGGAGTACCGCGAACAGCACACGGTGAGCCGACTCTTCGGCGCGCCTCCGGGATATGTTGGCTATGAGGAAGGCGGTCAACTGACCGAAGCCGTCCGACGCCGCCCGTATCGAGTCGTCTTGTTCGATGAGATTGAGAAGGCGCATCCCGAAGTGTGGAACGCGCTGTTGCAGATTTTGGATGACGGTCGTCTGACGGATGGTCAAGGCAACGTGGTGGACTTCCGCAACACGGTTCTCATCATGACCTCGAATCTGGGTACCGAATACGTCAGAAAAGGCGGCACCCTCGGCTTTTTACAATCCAAAGCCACCGACGAAGAACGCGACCAGCACGATAAGATCGAGAAGGCGTTGAAGGGCGCGTTCCGTCCCGAGTTCTTGAACCGCATTGACGAGATCATCATGTTCTCGCCGCTCACGCTCGAACAGATGGAAGAGATCGTTGTCTTGCAAATGAAAGAAGTGCAGGATCGTTTGAACGAACACAGCATCACCGTCGAATTGACCGACGCCGCGCGGAAGTGGCTGGCGCAGGCGGGCTACGATCCCGCGTTCGGCGCTCGTCCGCTGCGTAGAGCGATCCAAAAGAATGTGGAAAGCCCGCTTTCGATGGAGTTGCTCGGCAATAAATTTAAAGACGGCGCCGCAGTAACGATAGACGTGAACGAATCGGGGGATGCGCTTATCTTCCACACGATTGAGCCGATCGCGAAAAAGAAGACGAAAGAAACTGTCGCCGCATAGCATAAGACGAACGTATCCGCTTACGATTTGCGGGTGCGTTCGTCCTTTTAAGGACTGCGGAAGGCTTCTCAATGCCGTTGGGGCTGGAAGTCTTTCTGTCGCTGCGCTGAGCGTCTACGCCGCAACATAACAAGTTGCGTTCATGAGACGGCTTTGCGTTTTGAAATTAAATTGTATAAAGGATAATCTGTTCATGAATTCGAATACAACAACGAAAATTGTCGCAGCGATTAGCGCTGTTTTTCTCTGTTGTGTGTGCGCGGCAAGTGTCGCGGCGGGCGATTGGGTCTATCAAGCGGCGCAAAAGATCCCTACCGATTTTTCGTCGCCTATTAATGTCTTTGAGACTCCCTCGCCCACGCCGCAGGCTGAACGCCCAAATATCAATGAAGTCTCTACCGAGACCCTTGAAACGCTGGCAGATACGATTGTGCCGGAAAACGATCCGTACGAGTTAGCGTGCCGCTTAAAGAATATCTGCAACGTTGCGACGACTGCTCCTTCCAAACCGTATAAACTCGGCGATCGGGAAACCTTTTGGGTAATAAATGTGGATACAACAGAGAACTTCCAAACTAACGCAACGTTGCGCTACGTCGGCGAGCATATCTATTTTTGGATCGAGAACGGAGTGCGATACAGCGAAAGCGATCTGAAGCGACTGAGCGAGACATTTGAAGAGAAGATGTATCCTATTAATCGCGAATTCTTTGGAAGCGAGCCAAATCCTGGCATAGACGACGATCCGCATATCTTTATTTTATATGCGCGCGGCACCGGTCGTTCTAATGCAGGATATTTTTCTTCGCTAGACGCTTATAACCCGCTGGTGAATCAATATTCTAACGGGCACGAGATGTTCGTTTTTAATGCCGACAATATGAGGCTGAGCGATGCGGATACCTATGGCGCGTTGGCGCATGAATTTCAACACATGATCCATTTCAATACCGACCGCAATGAAGACACTTGGATTAACGAAGGCTTTGCCGTGGTCGCCGAGTTGCTAAACGGGTATCCGATTTATTTTGACTATTACTACATTTCCGATCCTGATGTTAATCTGACGGATTGGAGTCCAAACCCCGGCTCGAACGGTCCGCATTATGGACAGTCCTTCCTCTACCTTGCTTATTTCCTTGATCGTTTCGGCGAAGAGGCAACCAAAACCGTAGTCAAACACCCTGAGAACGGACTCGCCGGTATCGATCAAACGCTGGCTGAATTCAATATAACTGATCCGCAGAGCGGACGAACGCTTACCGCCGACGATGTGTTCATGGATTGGGCGGCGACCATGTGGCTTCAAGACCCATCCGTTGGCGACGGGCGCTATCGCTATAATAATTACCCCGAAGCGCCGCGTACGCTGGTTGCAGACGCGATCGAGTCGTGTCCCGCTTCCGCCAATGGAGCGGTCAACCAATACGGCGTAGATTACTTCAAGATCAACTGCGCGGGCGACTATACCTTGAAATTCAGCGGTTCTACGCTGACGAGGCTTCTGCCAATGGATGCGAAATCGGGTAAGTATGCGTTTTGGTCAAACAAAGGCGATG
The DNA here is from genome assembly GCA_022181005.1 of Anaerolineaceae bacterium. Lineage (GTDB taxonomy): Bacteria > Chloroflexota > Anaerolineae > Anaerolineales > Villigracilaceae > Defluviilinea. The sequence goes on from BQMV01000016.1 coordinate 13,441, forward strand.
AATCGGATATGACCCTCACGCGTGAATTCGATTTCACTAACATCAGCGCTCCGATCGCGCTTTTGTATTCAATGTGGTACGATCTTGAGACCGATTACGACTACCTCTTCCTTGAAGCCTCTACCGACGGGCAGACATGGCAGATTCTCACAACGCCATCTTGTACGAACGAAAATCCTTCGGGCAATTCGTACGGTTGCGGCTACAATGGACAGACCGGCGCTTGGGTGCAAGAAGATGTAGATCTTTCGCAATTTGCGGGCAAAAAAGTTCAAATCCGATTTGAATACATCACCGATGCGGCGGTTAACGGCGAAGGTTTCCTGTTGGACGACGTTCGCGTGGATGCGATCGGCTATCAGTCCGATTTTGAAACGGACGACGGCGGCTGGATCGCGGCGGGATTCGCGCGCGTCAAAAACGTTCTCCCGCAAGTTTACCGCCTGGCGCTTATCGTCGAGGGCGATACGACGACTGTGACTCAAATTGCAGTCAACGCCGATCAAACGGCTGAGTTTCCGCTTTCGCTGAAATCGGGCGAGAAAGCGATTTTAATCGTGACCGGTACGACGCGTTATACGCGCAGATCGG
>BQMV01000017.1 GCA_022181005.1 Anaerolineaceae bacterium
GCGCCGTAATACAAGTTGTCGTAGCCTGGAAACGCATCGCTATAGTATTGTCGGGCTTGTGGGGCGCGTTCGAGGCAGGCTTGCAGGTTGGCGGCGCTTCGTTCCGTGACCGCATCCCAACTCAGCAGGCAGTGCGTGGCTCGATCTACCACCGTCAGGATGTAGATTTTGTTTTTTTACGCTTCAAAAAGGTGTACAACTCGTCCAATTCTGCCACTCTGGGCTTGCGAGGGACTGGCGCTGGCGGCAATTGCGCTACATAGGCATTGATCCAGTTCGAGACGCTTTGCGGACTGACCTTCAAGATGCGAGCAATTGAACGCTGACTACTCCCTTCCACATACATCCGCAACGCCAACATGCGTGTTTCCTTCGGGTACCCTTTCTCCTTTGCCACAGGCGTATACGCCCGCCCGCATTCTCCGCATTTGTATCGTTGGCTTCCTGAATGATTGAATCCTGCTTTCCTTTGCCGCCAGTTTGCTCCACAGTTTGGACATTTCATCTCCCTATTTTACTTCCTATTTTGGATACTCCCCGGAACGGAATTCGATTGACCGAATCAAAATTCCTACGGTATAATAACCCGCTGTTCTGTAAAGACCAACTGCGATTATTTTGAAACGAGGAAAGTACGAATGACGAAACGAACGTATCAACCGAAGATTCGACGGCGCGTGCGCGTGCACGGCTTCCGCAAACGCATGTCCACTGCGGATGGGCGCGCCGTTCTTAAGCGTCGTCGCTTGCGCGGGCGTCATCAATTGACGAAGACCGCCAATAACCATGTAAAGAAAGTCCGCTGGTAGGCGGAACTGAGCGCGGGTGCAGAGAAAGTTCCGTCTGACCCGGTCTGAAGAATTCAAGCGGGTGAGGCGTTCCGGCAAGTCTTATGCCCACCCGCTTGTCGTTTTGATCGTCGAAAAGAACGAACAAGGAAGCGTGCGAGTGGGGGTCGCCGCCGGGCGCGCCGCCGGATCGGCGGTTCGGCGCAATCGGGCAAAACGCCTGTTGCGCGAAGCGATCCGACCGCTCCTGCCTAGCCTAGACTTTCAACACGGATCGGAGAAAACCGGCGCAAACTTGATCCTGATAGCCCGCTCTGGGTTAGCCTCTGCCACGCTGGAGGAAACCCGCCGAGCCTTGCTCAATTTGTTGCAACGCGCGCAATTGTATGCGCCACCTTCTTCCGTATGATGTCTGAATTTCACCTGCACGATTATTCTCATGAGCCGCGTCTGCGCGACTTGCCGCGCACGATCTGGAATCTTCCGCGCATCGCGCTATTGTCGTTAATTCGGCTCTATCAGATGACCGTCTCGAAGGGCTTGCCCGCCAATACCTGCCGCTTTTATCCGTCGTGTTCGCATTACGGCTATCAAGCGATTTATAAACACGGCGCGTTTAAAGGATCGTTCATGGCGCTCTGGCGCGTGTTGCGATGCAACCCATTCAACCCGGGGGGGTACGACCCTGTTCCATAGGAGCGCATTTTTTCCATGCAAAAAAAGAAATCGATCATCCTGTTTGTCCTTTTGTTTGCGCTTGTCTTAAGCGGATGCACCGGCGCAGTCGCTTGGCCTGGGCTTTCTACTTCGGGCGATGTGGCATACCTTGCGCACACTTCGACGGTGTACGCCGTGGATTTGAAGACCCATAACTTGTTATGGTCGTTCTCCGGCGAGAAGGCGGGCTTTACGTTGTTCAATACGAACCCAGATATGTTCATCGTTCCGCCGGTCACGACGACCGACGGGCTGGTCGTCATTGCCAACGCCAATAACCGCCATATGTTGTACGCCGTTGATCCTAAAAACTTCAGCGCCATAGACAAAGCCCCAACTCCGGCGGTGAGATGGAAGTTCAACCAAGCCAAAGGCTTGTGGATCGCTCCGCCGTTGGAGATTGACGGACTGCTCTTCGCGCCGAACTCTGATGGGAAGATCTATGTCCTCGATTTGAACGACGGCATGCCCGAAAAGCAAGCGGTTCGGACGATTGAAGTTTCTCAGCCGGGCAAAAACGAATCGCGTTTATGGGCGCAGCCCATCACCGATGGCGAGCGGCTCTTCATCACCTCCTTAGATAAAGCGGTGGCGGCTGTTGATCTTTCCACGTACGAAGTCCTTTGGCGCGTGGACTTGAACGGCGCTGTGCCGGGCGGAGTGGTTCTCGGCGGCGACGGCGCGCTGTATGCCGGCTCGTTAGCCAAGAAACTTGAACGCTTCGATCCGCTCACCGGCGCGCATCAAACGGCGCTTGAGACGAAAGGTTGGATTTGGGGAACGCCGGTTGCAGATGGCGATAATCTCTACTTCGCCGACGTAGACGGTTACGTTTATTCGTACAATACAGCGGAACAACGCTTGAATTGGGAACCTGTGCGCCCAGACGCTTCTATCACTGCCAGCCCGCTGGTCGTGGGCGATCAGATTCTGATCGCGACTGAATCGGGCGGAATTTATTCCATTAGCGCCGATGGGAAAGTAAGTTTATGGTTTCAAGGAAAAGAGAAAAGCAAGGCGTATACCACGCCGGTCTTTGCAGAAGGCTTAACGCTTGTCGCATATCTTGATTCCGATTATTATCTTGTCGCTCTCGACCAAAACGGCAAAGCCGTTTGGACGTTCTCGGGAAAATAAGAGTTATTCACCTATGAAAAATCCCAGCAATCCAACGCAGGCGCAGCGCCCCGAACTTCCACAGGTTAACCCGCGCGAAACATTAAAGACTCTCGCGGTGATCGCCGTGCTTGTGCTGGCGTTCATGAACTTTAACAGCGTCATTGATCTGCTCGTCAATATTCTGATTCTGATCTATCAATTCGTAGGTCATAATTTCGGCATCGCCATTATCCTGCTGACAGCGCTGATTCGCCTCGCTACCTGGCCCCTCAACGCCCAGCAGATGAAAGGCGCGAAAGCCATGCAAGACCTGCAAACGGACAAGGAATGGATGGCGATCCAGAAAAAATATGCCAAAGATCGCGAGAAACTCGCGCAAGAACAAATGCGCATCTATCGCGAAAGAGGCATTAACGTCTTCGGCTCGTGCCTGCCGATGTTGATCCAATTCCCTATCCTGTTCGCGTTAATTCCCGCGATCACATATGCGATCGGCTCTTATCCGTTGAGCATTCTCAAGCTCTCCAAGAGCCTCGCCGCGTTTGGGCTGCAAGACGTTGCCGCATTAATTCCATTGAACAGCAAATTTCTCGGTATTGATATGGGCTTGCCCGAGCGGACGTTAATCTTCGGCGTAAGCGTTCCTATTCTGGCGCTGATCGTCGGATTGACCACGTTCATTCAAACCAAATTGACCATGCCGCCCGCTAACCCCAACGATCAATCTGCGGCGACGGGAAAAATGATGGGCTACTATATGCCGATCATGTTGTTTATGTTTTCGATCAATTACGCCTCCGGACTTTCGGTCTACTTTGTGATCAGCAACGTATTAAGTATCGTGCAATACGCGATGATGGGCAAGGTCAACTGGAGAAACCTACTGCCCGGCGGCAAAAAAACATAGCCGAAGGAGGCGGGCATGAATCAAAGAATGACTCTTGAGATCATCGCGCCCACGGTCGAGGAAGCTCTCGCGCAAGGGCTTGCCGAACTGGGACTGACTGCGGACCGCGTTGGCGTGGAAGTGCTGGACGTGGGCAACAAAGGCTTGTTTAAGCTGGGCAAAGCGCAAGTGCGCGTGCGTTTGACGGTTATCCCTGAAGGCGCCGAATCAACCGAGATCGCCGCTTTGAGCGAATCGCAAGAGGAACGGGAGGCGAATCATCGTGAGCTTCAGCCCGCTTCCGCATCCGATTCTCAATCGGATACGGAAGTTGATGCGGTTCTCGAAACCGTCGAATCTGTCGTTTCTAAATTAATCCATCTAATGCATTTGGAAGCGCAGGTTTCCGCGCATTATAACGAGCAAGGCGACCGACATGGCATCTATGTAGACGTGCGCGGCGACGACCTTGGAGCGTTAATCGGGCGACATTCCGAAACATTGAACGCTTTTCAACACGTGGCGTCGCTAATCGTAGGGAAGGAAACACAAGGGTGGGCGCAACTCTTTGTGGACGTGGAAGGCTATCGCGACCGCCGCGAGAAGCAATTGATCCAAATGGCGAAACGTATGGCGGAACAGGTCGCTAAAAATGGGAAGAAGCAATCGCTTGAGCCGATGCCCTCCGCCGAACGCCGCATCATTCACATTGCCCTGCGCGACCATCCCGATGTGACTACCGAAAGCGCCGGCGAGGAACCGCGTCGCAAAGTGACCATCGTTCCGAAGCGCGAATAGCGTGTCGCGTCTGTGCAACAAGACAGACATATCTTTCTACTTTCTACTTTCTTCGTGAAAGGGGAAAGTAGAAAGTTTTGTTTAACTCTCACGGTATAATCTGCTCATGCGCAGCCTAGTTTCGCTCGAAGCCGTGGAGTATCTCGCGATCGGTCATGCGGCGCATGATTTAACCGCAGATGGCGCAAGGTTGGGCGGAACGGTTGCTTATGCCGCGCTGACGGCGCGCGCGTTGGGAATGAAAGCGGGGATCGTCACGGCGGTCGGCAAAGAGACTCCGCTGGGTGCGTTGAACGGTATTCCCGTCGTTTTGAGCGATTCTCTGCGCAGCGCAACTTTTGAGAATGTGTATACGCCGGAAGGGCGCGTGCAATACTTGCGTGCGCAAGCCGCAAGGATTGACTTCAACTTGGTTCCGAGACCGTGGCGCGGAGCATCTATTATTCATCTGGGTCCGATTGCCAACGAAATGGATACGTCGCTGCCGGAAGATTTCTCGCCTGCATTTTTGGGAATCACTCCGCAGGGCTGGATGCGGCAATGGGATGCGAGCGGACGCGTCTCCCGCTGCGATTGGCTGAATTCGGAAACAATTTTACAAAAAGCGAATGCCGTTGTCGTCAGCCGCGAGGACGTAAGCGGCGATCATGAACTTATCGAGCGGATGGCACACCAAACGCAGATGCTGGTCGTCACCGAAGGCGCGGAAGGATGCGTCTTATACTGGAATGGCGACCGCCGCCGCTTCCGCGCGCTTGAAGTGGACGAAGTGGATGCAACTGGCGCAGGCGATATTTTTGCCGCGGCGTTCTTTATTCGCTTAGCGCGCACGCGCGATCCGTGGGAAGCTGCGCGCTTTGCAACGTTGCTCGCATCGCATTCTGTAACCCGCGTTGGGCTGGATGGAATCCCCACTCAGGCAGAGATCGAATCCTGTTTGATGGAAGTGTTGCAGTAAAAAATCTATTCCGCTAATCCCCACCAATCTTCGCTAATCAATTTATATTCGCGGGGATTAGCGGACAAAAAATCGAAAATCGAAAATCGTCAATCAGAAATCGTAAATCAATATGACTCGCATCTACACCCTCGTTAACCAAAAAGGCGGAGTGGGCAAGACCACTACCGCCATCAATCTCGGCGCGTATCTTGCGAAACTCGACCAGCGCGTCCTCATCGTGGATATTGATCCGCAAGCCAACGCCACCTCCAGCCTCGGCGTGGATAAGAACAACGTATCCATCAGCGCGTACGAAGCATTGCTGTCTGGCGATGTCCCCGCGTCCGCGATTCTTTTCAACGAACGGCTGCAACTTTCTTTGTTGCCCTCCTCTCCGGCGCTTGCCGGCGCGGAGGTCGAATTGGTCGAAGAACCGGGCAGAGAATTTCGTCTGCGAGACGCGCTCGCGGCGTTCAATGACAAATACGATTACATCCTGATCGACTGCCCGCCCTCTTTGGGGCTGATCACGGTTAATGGATTGGTCGCGGCAAAAGACGGCGTATTGATCCCTGTTCAATGCGAATACCTCGCGCTGGAGGGACTCGGTCAGATCACGCAGACCATCGAGCGTGTGCGATCGTCGCTCTTTTCCGAACTTGGTATACGCGGCGTTATTTTGACAATGTTCGACCCGCGGACGAATCTTTCGACCGATGTAGTGAAGGAAGTCAATAATCATTTTCCGGGGCGGGTGTTCAAGAGCGTGGTGCCGCGCAGTATCCGTCTTGCCGAGGCGCCTTCATATGGACTGCCGATTTCGGCGTACGCGCCATCGTCCGTTGGGGCGCAGGCGTATGAGTCATTGGCAAAGGAATTGTTGAAGGGTGATGGGAAATGATTTTGTAGGGGCGGACTTGTATGTCCGCCCAACTTGATCGCAAAAATAATTTGAAACAAAAAGGCAGACACGCAGGTCTGCCCCTACGTGTAATCGTGAGGAGAAATTATGGCAAAACGTACCGGTCTCGGCAAAGGACTCGATGCCCTCATCCCCGGCGGAAAAATAGCCGCAGGCGGCGAGGCGGGCGGAGTGACGCAAGTCGCAATCGATTCGATCCAGCGCAACCCGCGTCAGCCGCGCGAAAAGTTTGATGGGACAGAATTGGAGAATCTCGCCGCGTCCATTTGCGAGCATGGGGTGATCCAACCGCTCATCGTCTCGCCGGGACGCGGCGGCGCGTACACGTTGATCGCCGGTGAGCGGCGCTTGCAAGCCTCGCGCAAAGCCGGGTTGAAAACGGTGCCGGCCGTCATCCGCTCGGCGACCGACCAGCAATTGCTTGAACTCGCGCTTATCGAAAACGTCCAACGGGCAGACTTGAATCCGATCGAAGAGGCCGAGGCGTACCAGAACCTTGCCAAAGAATTCAGGATGTCGCATGAGACCATCGCTTCACGGGTGGGAAAAAGCCGCGTCGCGGTGACCAACACGATGCGTCTGCTCGATGCGTCTGTTGCGGTGAAGCAAGCGCTCGTGGATGGGCGCATCTCAGAAGGTCATGCGCGCGCGATGTTGTCGTTATCTGCTAAAGCGCAGGAACACTTGCTGAATCAGATTTTCAACCTCGATCTGAGCGTGCGGTCAACTGAAATGTTGGCGCGAAAACTTTCAGGGCAACGACCCGTCGTGAAAAAGAAATCGGGTCGAAGCCCGAATGTGAACGATGTGGAAAAGAAATTGCAATCCAGCCTCGGCACCAAGGTCGCGCTCAAACACGGCAAGCGCGGCGGCACGGTGACGATCTATTATTATTCCGACGAGGAATTGGATTCGCTGTTGGAAAAATTGACGTAACGTCACCTTGCAAGAATAAAGTATAATTTAGATATGCAAGGAAAATATAAACAACTTAAACGATTTTCAGAGCGTCAAATACAGGACTTTGTATCAGGGGGAAAATCTTTTTTGTTGTTAGGACCCCGTCAGGTTGGGAAAACAACCCTGCTCAATGGGCTACTACAAGATACTCAGCCCCTTCTCAAATATCATTTGCAAGAACCTGCCACTAAAATTGAACTGGAGCGCGATCCACAGGTATTGATTCGACAAGCCCGGGCAATTTCAGGCCCAGTCTCTATATTCATAGACGAAGCCCAAAAGGTTCCAGAAGTATTCGACGCCGCGCAGGCATTGATTGATGAGGGAAAGGCGAGTGTTTTTTTAACGGGTTCATCCGCTCGTAAGCTCCGCCGCAAGGGGATCAATCTATTGCCGGGTAGAATTCGATTATTGATGCTTGATCCTTTGATGTGGGGGGAACTGGGGTTGCTGGCAGATCCAAGCGAGTATCGAATTACGTCACTTGCGCTTCAAAATATCAATCCTCTCACGCAATCCATAGAAGACTGTATGGTGTACGGGAGTCTGCCGGGTTTGTTGCCACTCTCGCGTCCCGATGCAGTAGAACTCTTACAGGCATATGCGCGGCTTTACATTGAGGAGGAGATTCGAGCCGAGGCGTTGAGCCGCGCAATCGGTCCATTCGCCCGTTTCCTTGAACTTGCCGCGCTCGAATCAGGAACTTCGCCCAACTTTACCAAACTGTCGAAAGAATCCGGCGTTAGTTCGCCTACCATTCGCCAATATTATTCAGTGTTGGAAGATACGCTGATCGTGGAACGGGTTGATCCATATGTAAAAAATGCCCGCAAGCGTGTCCTCTCCTCATCACGCTATTATTTTTTCGATACGGGAGTTCGTAACGCGCTTGCGCGGTTTCCTTTAACCCCCGAATTATTGCAGGCAGAGAAAGGAAAATTATTTGAGCATGCGGTCGTTTTGGAATTGCTTCGCAGAATTCGTTTGTTGAAATCCAATCATAATCTATATTACTGGCGCACTTCAGGAGGCGCAGAAGTAGACTGTGTGCTCGAACGGCAAGATGAATTAATACCCATCGAGATAAAAAGTTCCACTCACATCTCACAACGCGACTTGACTGGCTTACGGAGTTTCCTTGCCGATTACGGAAAAAAGGTCAAACGCGCCTTCGTGGTCACCATGGGAAGTCGTCCCGAAAAAATAGACGACAAAATTATCGCCATCCCGTGGCAATTCCTCTAAAGCAGGCTCCATTATGATCATCCTCCACAACGCCATCATCCACACGCAAGACAAATCACAACCAAACGCCTCCGCCCTCGTGATCGATCAAGGAAAAATTGTCGCGGTGGGCGAAACGAATTACCTGTTCAATCATTTCCCCCGCGCCAAAGGACAGGACATGCGCGGGCGCGTCATCGTCCCCGGGCTGACCGACGCGCATTTGCATTTGCATCAATATTCGCTCGCGCTGCAAAAAATTGATTGTGAAGTGGGCACCAAAGAGGAATGCCTGCGCCGCGTGGCGGAACGCGTGAACAAAGCCAAACCCGGCGAATGGATTCTCGGTCATGGCTGGAATCAAAACGAGTGGGGCGACTGGCCCCACGCAAGCGAACTCGATGCCATCGCGCCGAACAATCCGGTCTATCTCACCGCCAAATCTCTTCACGCCGCGTGGGTCAACACGAAAGCCATGCAACTGGCGAACATCACCGCGTCAACACCCGACCCGCACAACGGACAGATCCAACGCGATGCAAGCGGCAACGCCACCGGCATCCTGCTCGAAACCGCGATGGGACTTGTGGGAAGAGTCATCCCAGAGCCGACGATCCAAGAAATTACAGATGCCATCGAAAAAGCGCAACTCAATTTATGGAAGATGGGACTCACCGGCGTCCACGATTTTGACCGCCGCGAATCGTTCATGGCATTGCAAACGCTTCACGCGGAAAAGAAATTAAAACTGCGCGTGTTGAAAAATCTGCCCGTCGAACTGCTCGACGAAATCCACGCCATCGGTCTGCGCGGCGGATTCGGCGACGACATGCTCCGCATCGGCAACGTCAAAGTGTTCATGGATGGCGCGCTCGGTCCGCATACGGCGGCGATGTTCCAGCCGTATAACGGCGAAGAATCCAATCGCGGCATCCTCAACATGGACGGCGAGGAACTCTTTGAGCATGGGCGCAAAGCCGCGCAGGTTGGGCTGGGTCTCACCGTCCACGCTATCGGCGACCGCGCCAATCACGAAGTCCTCAACGCGTACGAGCAACTCCGCAACTACGAAAAAGAAAATCATCTGCCCGCGCGTCGTCATCGCATCGAACACGTGCAGGTGATCCATCCCGACGATGCGCCGCGCCTCGGCAAACTCAACGTGGTCGCATCCATGCAACCCATCCACGCCACCTCCGACATGTTGATGGCGGATCAATTCTGGGGCGAACGGGCGAGACTTGCCTACGCTTGGAAAACCCAACTCGACTTTGGCGCGCCGCTCGCGCTGGGGTCCGACGCGCCGGTCGAATCGCCGAATCCGTTTTGGGGATTGCACGCCGCCGTCACCCGCCGTCGCGCCGACGGTTCTCCCTCTGTGGAGGGCTGGCGCGGCGAACAGAAATTGTCCACGCCTGAGGCGTTCGCGGGCTACACCCTCGGCGCCGCCTACGCCGCGCACATGGAAGACCGCCTCGGCAAACTCGCGCCCGGCTTCCTTGCCGACCTGATCGTCCTCGACACGGACCCGTTCACCTGCAATCCAGATGAACTGCTCGCGCTCGAATCATCGGCTACAATGGTTAACGGAGAATGGGTCTATACTTCGCTTTAAGTGTCATGTGTCAAGCTTCACGTTTCAAATAGAATCTGGAATTTGACATATAGAATGTGAAACTAATTATGACAGATCAACTTCAACTCACGCCTGAAATGCTTGTGCCGCGCATGGGAGAATACCTGATTCGAAAAGGCGCGCTTTCTCCCGAAGGTTTGCAAAAAGCGCTGACCCTTCAACAAGACGAAGCGACGCGCGGGAATCGCATTATGTTGGGCGACGCCCTCGTCCAACTGAAATTGATCGAACGCAACGCGCTTAATCAAGCGATCACGGAACAGATCGTTCAATTGCGTTCCGCTCTGCAAACCGCTAATCGCACGCTCGAACGTCGCGTGGAAGAACGCACCGCCGAGTTGCAAAGAGCGCTGGAGCGCGTCTCTGAACTCAGCCAGTTGAAATCCAATTTTATATCGAACATTTCGCACGAACTGCGCACGCCGCTCACGCACATTAAAGGCTATCTCGAATTGCTTGTGAGCGAATCGCTTGGACCCGTCGTCGAAGAGCAGCGACACGCGCTGCAAGTGTCGCAACAATCGGCGAGCGCGCTCGAGACGTTGATCGAAGATCTCATTATGGTCGCGCTTGCCTCGCGTGGAGAAATGAGCCTCAAACTGGAAGCGGTAGACCTCCGTCGCCTTGCTAACCTTGCGGTTAAATCGGCGGCTGCGAAGGCACAGCAACGAGGAGTTGAACTGCATGTTTTTGCGGATGAGAACCTGCCTTTTGTGCAAGCCGATTCGCAAAAGATTGCTTGGGCGCTGAATCATTTAATCGCAAACGGCATTAAATTTACCCCTGCCGGCGGACGCGTGGCGGTCAACCTTAAACGCGAAGGCGAAAACCTCGTCGTCGTCTCGGTCTCCGATACGGGCATCGGAATCCCGACTGAACGTCAGAAGGTTATCTTCGAGTCGTTCCATCAATTAGACGGTTCTTCCACGCGCCGCTATGGCGGGATGGGGCTGGGGTTGGCGCTCGTGCGCGAGATCATCGAAGCGCATGGCTCTATGATCGAGGTGCAGTCTTTGGAGGGACGCGGTTCCTCGTTCAAATTTCCGTTGCTCTCCGCCCCCGCCGCAACATAGGTTATGGATAATCTCACGCTGGAGTTCTTGCAGAGCTTAATTCAAATCGCGGCGCAAGCGGATGCAGCGCGCGACAGCATTGAGAAATTCTTTGTCGCCTTTCGCCGGCAATTCGTGTTCGACAATGTCGCCGTATACCTGCACGATGAGCGCAGCGCGTCGCTTGAGATCGTATACGCGCGCGCGGTAGGACGCGAGCGCAGCGCCGAAGCCGACGCCGCCTGGGGCGAAACATTTGCCGCCCGCGTTTTCGCTCAGGACGAGATCATGATGCAAGAACCCAATCCCGCCGCGCCTGCCATTGACCGCTTGCAGCGAGCGTACCTACTGGGCTTGCCGTTGGGCGGCAAAGACTCGTCGGTTAGAGGCGCGTTAGCCTTTGTGCGTTTTGGCGGACCGTTGTATGAAAGCGAGCATATTCAGCTGGCGACGACAGCCGCCAAACTGTTGACGATCTTGTATGAACGTTTCCAGTGGAAGCGCGCTAATGCCGCCCTGAACGACCTGAAGCGACAGATGCAATTACAGGAAGATTTCGTCAGCGCGATCTCGCACGAACTGCGCACGCCGCTCGGGTTTATTAAAGGATACAGCACCAGCCTGCTGCGAAAAGACGCCGTCTGGGACGAGGCGACTCGCGACGAATTTCTCACGATCATTGACGAGGAAACCGACCGGCTGGGATTATTAATCGAAAACATGCTCGAATCGGCGCGGCTGCAAAGCAAGACGCTCCCGCTGCGATTTCAACCGCTGCGTTTAGACGCGATCTTGCGCGATGTGATTGACCGCATTCAATCGCGCTATAAAGATTTGAATGTGCGCGTAGAGATTGAATCGACGCCTTCGATCTATGGAGACGGCGTGCGGATCGCGCAAGTGCTCGAAAATTTATTTATGAACGCGATTAAATACGCTCCCGCCGCGCCGATCGTAGTTTCGCTTTCCACGCAGGGCGGAACGGTGCAACTCGCATTCCGAGACCAAGGACCGGGCATTGCGCCTGAGGCTCTTCCGCTGCTCTTCGATCGGTTTTTCCGCGCGCGAAACGAACAAAACATCTCCGGTTCGGGACTGGGACTCTATATTTGCAAGCAGATTATCGAAGCGCATCATGGTAAGATTTGGGTGGAATCGACGCTTGGCAACGGCTCTTCATTTTTTATTGAACTGCCCATCAACTTAATGAAGTGAATGGATAGGAGGCGTTAATATGGCAAAACGCATTTTAATTGTGGACGACGAACCGCGCTATTTGCGCCTCTTGGAAGCCAATTTGCGGACGGAAGGCTATGAAGTCGTCAGCGCACAAGACGGCTTGCAGGCGGTCAACATGTTTTCCGACCGGCTGATTGATCTGGTCTTGATGGACGTGATGATGCCTAAATTGGACGGGTTCGGGGCGACGCAGCGCATCCGTGAGTTTTCCAACGTTCCGATCGTAATCCTCACTGCCAAAGGCGACGAACAAGACCGCGTGCGCGGACTCGACCTCGGCGCCGACGATTACCTTGTCAAGCCGTTTTCGGCGACCGAATTGCTGGCGCGCGTGCGAGCCGTGTTGCGCAGAGCGCAGCCGCCCAGCGAAGCCGGACAGTCGCGCTTTTTTACGCACGGCAATTTAAAGATTGACTTTGCGCGCGCCGAAGTATGGCGCGACGAAATCGCCGTTTCGCTTTCCGCGACCGAATACCGCCTGTTGCTGCAATTCGCTCATAACGTGGGTAAGATCATGACCTCGGAAGAACTGCTGACCAGCGTCTGGGGACCCGAATACCGTTCCGATAAAGAAATCCTTTGGGTGAGCATTGCGCGCCTGCGCCAAAAACTGGAGGATGACACGCACCGCCCCAAGCATATCGTCACGCGCTCCGGCCTGGGCTATTTAATGCCGCCCATCGAGGGGTGATCGAAGACCGGTTGCGAGACCTCCATGCCGGACGCTTCGCGCTCTCTGCTATAATCGTCGTGTCAATAAGAACGCATATGAAGTCTATCGTCTGAGGAATTATGGATAGTAAAACACAGGTTACGATACGGACAAAAAAACTAGGCGTGCTGATTCGCGATGCGCGTATTGCGGCGCGCCGCAAACCTGCGGAATGCGCACAGGCGATGGGCGTAACGAGCGGCGTCTTCCGCGCATATGAAAGCGGGCGCCGGGCGCCTTCGTTGCCCGAGTTGGAAGCGCTGGTCTATTTTCTAGACGCGCCGATCAATCATTTTTGGGGCAAAGAAATCCGCTCCGACGACGCCCCACCCTACGAAAGATTCGATCTGCCGCGCTTGCTGGCGGTTCGCCAACGAAAGATCGGCGCGCTTCTGCGTCAGGCGCGCAACAACGCCGCCATGTCGGCGCGCGCGCTGACGCAAGAGACCGGCATTTCAGGCGCGCGCATTAAAGCCTATGAACTGGGCGAACGCGCCATTCCGTTGCCCGAGTTGGAAATGCTGTTGCACGCTCTGAATGCGCAAATCAAAACTTTCTTCGATCGCAGCGGACCGATTGGCCAATGGTTGACAAACGAAGAAGCGGTGGAGAATTTCCTTGAATTGCCCGAAGAACTGCGCCAGTTTGTTTCTTTGCCGGTCAACCGCCCCTACCTTGAGCTTGCCATGAAACTCAGCGCCATGTCGCGCGATAAATTGCGTTCGGTTGCCGAAGATATTCTCGACATCACTTTGTAACGCACATGAACGATGCAACCGCATCCGCCGCGCTGGCGGAACAGGGCAGGCAGGAATATGAGCGGGGAGCGTTCCTTGCCGCCGCGAAATTATTCGACCAAGCCGCGCAAGCGTATCGAGACGCCGGCGATCCGCTTAATGCGGCGGAAATGAAGAACAATCAAAGCG
>BQMV01000018.1 GCA_022181005.1 Anaerolineaceae bacterium
CTTTTTGCCGCCGCGCACTTTGCTGAAGTTTAATCCTTGCATCGAGAGCGCGCTCAAAGTTTGATTGAATTCGTTGTCCAGCGAGGCTTCATCCACTTCCAATTCTTCCTTACGGACGATCTCGTCGAGGATTAACGAGCGTTCGAAGCGCTTCTTTGCGACCGGCAATGCTTCCTCTTCTATAAATTGCTCGCGCGTGGTATTCCGCAGTTTGAAGTAAGTCTCCAAATCCATGCCTTGTTGGGCAAGGCGATTCGTCAGGTCTTCAAGGACGTGTTCGGCTTCGTGATCGAGCGAATGTTGGTGATATTTAAACGTCGCGCCCGCTTTGATCTTCTCAATCAGATCAACGAAATAGGCATCGTCGTATTGAGCTTGCGAGCGCGCTTCAACGTCTTTCGTTACGGCGGCGCGCAGATCGTCGAGCGTTTCGCCAGCGCCGGCTGTCTTGGCAAATTCATCGTCGAGTTCCGGCAGCGTCACTGCGCGGACGGTTTTCATTACGACCGTCATTTCAGCGCTTTTACCTTGCAGCTCTTCGAGTTCGTATTCGGCGGGGAAGTCGTGCGCGATCGTTTTCGTATCGCCGGATTTCATCCCGATCAGCTGCCTGGCGAAGCCGGTGAAGGGCCACTCGTCCTCGCGTTCATTTTTGCGAATAACCGTTGCAAAGCCGGAACGCTGCAGTTCGACAGCGTCGGATTGCACGTCTACGAGGACGTAATCGCCTTCCTGCGCTTCGCGCTCGACTGTTTCCGTCGTCGCATACATCTGACGCAAATCCTCC
Organism: Anaerolineaceae bacterium; assembly: GCA_022181005.1. Classification (GTDB taxonomy): domain Bacteria; phylum Chloroflexota; class Anaerolineae; order Anaerolineales; family Villigracilaceae; genus Defluviilinea. Next base: position 788 of record BQMV01000018.1, read on the forward strand.
AGTGCGGCGTCCACTTCCTTCGAGTCGGGAGCGTTCCACTCGTAGGGCATGCGAATGTCGTGATAGGCGCCTAAATCCACTTCGGGCGCGAGCGGCACTTTGAAGATTAATTTCGGCGGGTCAAGCGATTCGATATTTTCCAATCTGCCTGAAGCGCCCGGGTTGACTTCCGCCTGTTCGAGAATCTTCGAATATTCGGCGTCTATCAAAAAATCCACCGCTTGCTCGATAACGGCTTGCTCGCCATAGTTCAACACTACCATGTGATACGGCGCTTTTCCGGGTCGAAAACCCGCGATCTTGCCGCGTTCTGAGATCTTGCGCGCGGCGCGGCGCTTGTATGTATCCATTAATTCGGGTTCTACTTCAACCACAAGTTTGGCTTCATGGTTCTCTTCGACGGTCTTTTCGATTTTCAATGTGTGCTCCGTAAATTTGCCCTATCTTGTAAAAACAAAAAGGACGGATGTGATTTCGTAAAAGGTGGGGACGGAGAGAGTCGAACTCTCAAGCCTTGCGGCACAGCGTCCTAAGCGCTGCGTGTCTGCCAATTCCACCACGTCCCCAATCCCCGCCGCTCTGCGGCGGTTCGATTATTCGGCGGCGAAATTATACCTGCTAATTGACATTTTTAGATTGACGATTTGCAATTGGCGGATATAATCCGACGCTTGACACTTGATGATTGGAGCCGTGCAGTGAGCCGCGTTATTAATCCCGATTCGACAGGCAAGGACCGCGCAAGATTATCGAAAGCTATCGCGCTGGCGGTGCGCGAATTGGCGCGACAGACCGAGGTTGCGCAAGAAGCGAAAGATTTGGCGGCGTTTATCGCGCTGGCATTGAAGACCATAGCAGACGGCATTGACGATTCGGTGGCGGCGTGGGAGAAGCGCGGCTACTGGGTCAAAGCGGATCGCTTTCGCATGGAATGGCAGTGGTCGGGGCAATACGCCGAGAAGATGAAAGCCGCCGTTCTGACGGACGATTGGGGGGCGGTGGCGCTGTTGTCGGCGCAGATCGCACAGAAATTCGGCAAAGTGGTCGTCGCGCAAAATCATCGTCTGGGCAAGCCTTGGGCAGGGGCGTATCGGCGTTTATAGATGCAGAGCAGGCAAACAGTTTCTCGGTCGTTCGAAACGACAATATCGGGGTAGAATTTACGCATGTCCGATTTCGACAACGATCTTCAATCTATTCAAGAAGCCAGAACGCTCGCCGCACAGGCGCGCGAGGCTCAACGGAAATTTCTTCATGCGCCGCAAGCCGAAGTGGATCGAATTTGCGCGGCGATGGCGCAAGCCGCGGCGGAAGCCTCCGTTCGACTCGGCGCGCTGGCGAATGAAGAAACCGGTTACGGCGTGCCGGAACACAAGACTCTCAAGAATCTGCTGTCGTCGCAACTTTTATGGGAAGCGATTAAAGACATCCCAACCGTCGGCTTGATTCGCAGCGACCCGCTCAAGCGGACGTATGAGATCGCCTGGCCCATGGGCGTTGTTGCGGCGCTGACGCCTTCGACCAACCCGACCTCCACTGCCATGTTTAAAACGCTGATCGCGGTCAAGGCGAAGAATGCGATCGTGATCGCGCCGCACCCATACGCCGCCAAATGCAGTTTGGAGACGGTTCGCATTATGGCGGAAGCGGGGGAGCGGGCGGGCATGCCGAAAGGACTCGTCTCTTGCATGACGAAGATCGCTTTGCCCGGCACACAAGAGCTGATGAAGCATAAATATGTGGCGTTGATCCTTGCAACCGGCGGCTCGGATATGGTTCGTGCGGCGCATTCGGTCGGCAAGCCGGCGTACGGCGTAGGACCCGGCAACACGCCCGCTTATGTAGACCGTTCGGCAGACGTGGCGCGCGCGGCGAAACTAATCGTCGCTTCCAAGGCGTTCGACCATTCGGTCATTTGCGCTACCGAGCAAGCCGTCGTCGCCGACAGTCCGATCGCCGCGTCGTTGGAAGCCGCGATGAAAGCCGAAGGCGCGTACTTCGTAAACGACGAGATCAAACAGATTTTGGCGAAGAATTTATTCGCCGGGCATTTGCCCAACCCCAAATCGGTGGGCAAGAGTCCGCAGCAGTTGGCGCAACAGTACGGCTTCAGCGTGCCGGATTGGGCGCGGATTCTTGTTGTGCGACTCAACGGAGTCGGGCGCGATGAGCCGCTCTCCGGCGAGAAGTTGACTACGGTTTTGGGCTGGTACGAAGAAGAAGGTTGGGAGGCGGGCTGCGAGCGCTGTATCGAACTGATTAACTACGGCGGACGGGGCCATTCGCTGGTAATTCACGCGCAAGACGAGAACGTGATCATGCGCTTTGGCTTGGAGAAGCCGGTCTTCCGCATTGTGGTCAATACGATGGGAACGCTCGGCACGACCGGCTACACCACCGGCTTGATGCCCTCGATGACGCTCGGCTCAGGCGGCGTGGGAGGCGCGATCACCGGCGACAACATCTCAGTCCATCACATGTATAATATCAAGAGATTAGCGTACGAGATCCGCGCCGCGCCGGATGCCGCGCTCGCGCCCGGCTCAACCGACGCGCAAGTACAACGCGCCGCGCCCGCTCAAGACGAGCGCCAGATCGAAGAGATCGTTGCGCGGGTTTTGTCGGAATTGGAAAAACACAAACAATCGTAAATTTATTTTACAAGGAGAAGTAAATTATGCCTGTAGATGTTTCAATGATCGCCTTAGGAATGGTGGAAACCAAAGGACTGGTCGGCGCGATCGAAGCCGCTGACGCGATGGTGAAAGCCGCCAATGTCACGCTAATCGGCAGCGAGTATGTCGGCGGCGGATATGTAACCGTGATGGTGCGCGGCGATGTGGGCGCGGTCAAAGCCGCGACCGACGCCGGAGCCGCAGCCGCCAAACGCGTTGGCGAGCTAACTTCGGTGCACGTCATCCCGCGCCCGCACAGCGACGTGGAAATGATCCTGCCGCAGAACAGCAAAGGCTCGGTCGGCGGACGAGGAAAAGAGAAGTAAGCCGCGCGACAGAAGATCGCCGAGAGCGTAAAAATTCCCCTTTGATTCTTTTACGCGCTTTGCGATAAAAAGCGTTTCCTCATGCCGCGCCAATTCTTTACCGCGGACGATATCCGCCGCCTCGCGCACCAACGCGCCAATTCGCTGGCGCTCGCGCCGGGCGACGTCGTCACGCAGGAAGCGCAAGACGTCGCATCTGCTTTGGGCGTGCGACTCGTTCAGGGAGTTGAATCGACCGCCTCGTTGAGGAACGAGCGCGCGGCGGTGCGTATCGCCAGACTGGCAGATGCGACTATGGAACCGTTCACTGACGGCGAAATCACGCCTGGTGTAAACGTCTGGCGCAAGGAAGCGTTCGCAGCGCGACTCGATTCGACGCTGAGCGTGAGTTACATGTCGTTGGATAAAGGCGCGGCGCAACGGATAGTGCAACGCGATGAAGCTGCGATCGTGCTGGAAGGCGAATTAATCGTGACTTGCGGCAACGAATGGGCGCACGGAAAGAGCGGCGACGTAATTTATATCTCCGCCGGCGCAACAGCCGCATTTGAAACGCCAAATTGGACACGCTTCGTGCGCGTAACGCTCAACCGATGAATCCGAATTTGACGGATCTGCTTGAGCGGACCGAACGTGCGATGAACGGCGGCGCGCGCGATTTGCGGTATCGCGGCGCCGTGCATGTGGGCGTAGACTTGGGAACGGCGTATACGACGCTGCTGGTCCTCGACGAAAACTATCAGCCGCTTGCGGGCGAATATCAATTCGCGCAAGTCACTCGCGACGGGCTTGTGGTAGATTACATCGGCGCGGTGGATTTGTTGCGCGGGATGAAAGAACGCATCGAGCGGACCTTGGGATTTGCGCTGACTTCTGCGTCGACGGCGTATCCGCCGGGCGTACCGCAAGCCGAACACCGCGCGACGGCGAATGTATTGCGCGGCGCGGAGTTAGATTGCGTAAGTTTGATTGACGAGCCGAGCGCGGCAAATAACGTCTTACAGATTCGCGACGGCGCAATCGTGGACGTGGGCGGCGGCACGACCGGAGTCGCCGTCTTCCGCGCTGGAGAGGCGATCTATACCGCCGACGAGGCGACCGGCGGGACGCATTTCTCGCTGGTGATCGCCGGCGCAAGCGGATTGACGTTTGAGGAAGCCGAAGCGCTGAAAACAAATCCGGACGAGCAGGCGCGCTTGTTCCCGGTGGTGCGCCCGGTGATGGAGAAAGTTGCGACAATCGTCAAGCGCCATATCGTAGGCTGGAATGTGGAAAGAGTTTACCTTGTCGGCGGCGCGTGCGCCTTCCCCGGCATGAGCGAAGTCATTCAGGAAATGATAGGCATCGAGACGATTTTGCCGAGTAAGCCGTTATTCGTGACTCCGCTTGGGATCGCGATGAATCATCGAAGCATTCCGCCGATCGAGTAAGTTGAGCGCTCCGATAGTAAAGAAAAGCAAGGAGAATTATGACAACCGATCAATTTTCATTACGCGTATATTCCTATCTCGACCGTATGCAACCGCAGTACGCGGCGTTTGTAGGAACGATCACGCAGGGCGACCTGCCGACCGAGGGCATGGCGTCGCTGTATGTGGAAGTGGCGCCGGGCAACGAGGTCTTTCGGCTGGTGGATATTGCTGTCAAGTCTACGGAGGCGAAACCGGGCGCGCAACTGGTCGAGCGCGAATTCGGCATGTTCGAGGTCCATTCGCGCGCGCAAGCGGAAGTATTAGAGGCGGGGCGCATTGTGTTGGATCGGTTAAATCTCAAACCCGAGGAGCGCATCAAGCCATACATCGCTTCCGCGCAGATCATAACGAACGTGGACCCGTATCAGGCGCAATTGCTGAATCGCTTCCGGCGCGGCTCGATGCTGGTGCCCGGCGAGACTATGCTGGTGCTCGAATGCGCGCCCGCCGCTTATATCAATTATGCTTGCAACGAAGCGGAAAAAGGCGCAAATATTAAATTGCTGCATGTTTCCTCTGTGGGGCGCTTTGGGCGCATGTGGCTTTCCGGCTCCGAAGCGGAGATCGTCGCGGCGCGCAATTCGGCGGTAAAGGCGTTGGAAGGATTGGAAGGCAGAGCGGAAAAGAGATAGGGGAGTGGGTAAGCAGCTAAGTAGATGAGTAGATAAACGCCCGCTTTTCGGCGGGCGTTTTCACTTAATGTTGACTATTGCGCGGCGGGTAGATTCTTCCTGGTGTCGTTCAGCAGTTCGATCATCAGGTCGCGGATGTGCGGGTTGAGGTAGTGACGCTCCAGCGTGGAGAGCGGCAGAAAGCGCGCGCCGGCGACGACGTGGATGCAGTTCGCCGAGCCGCACAGGCAAATGAAGGGCGCGTCCATTTCCCATTCAGTGGAGGGATAGAAGAACGAGAGCTCTTCGCCTTTGGCGATGTCGCGGCGCGCGATCATCCGCATATCGTCGGTATCGAGGACGACGTTTGGATCGCACGAATGATTGAGCGCGGCGAGTTTGCCGACGTGCGTGTGCAGGTTGCGCGCGATCTGTACCGTGAAGCGATTCGGTTTGCCGGTCACATTCTCGCTGGGGATCGCGCAGAGCGTTTCGCCGGCGAGATAGGCGCGACGCGATACCAGCGTCCTGAATTTATTTTCGGTCTTAATCGTTAAGGCAGTCGCAGTGGTTACAGTCATGTTGTATAACTCCTTGTGCGGCATATAAAAATGCCGTCGACTTGTTGGATGAAATATTGTCGTAGTATAGTCTTAATAGAATTAATTACAAGAGTCGCTGCCGCAATTGGATATATTTTAAGGTTACGAATGTGGCGCGCGCAGAAGACGTTCTCTAGTCAGATTATCGGATTGTGCGAGACCCTCGATAGGGCAGGGGGGATTCGCAAGGACGAAGCAGGAGGCTAAAAATGAAACCCCGGCTGTGAATAGAGCGCTTCTCCGCGAAGACGATTCCATAATTCATCGCCTGTGGTTCATCGTTAAGAATGGGAGAGCGTGTTTAAACCCTAGCCGTAAATACCCTTGACTTTCCTTCTATCATTCGATATAATTTACAGTATGTCGAATGATATTAACGAACGCATAGAGCGCTTCCTCGGCACGTTTCAACGCTCGCCGCGGACCGTTTCCACTTATCGCAATGCGCTAAAACAATTTGTGAACATTGTCGGCGCGGACATGGAACTGAATACGGAAACATACATCAAGTTCCTCTCCGCGCTGCGCGATAGATCCCCTTCCACGCAACGCGTTTATCGCACTGCGCTGCTCAAGTTCTACGCCTTCTGCAAGGCGGGCAATTCTGCTGAGCTCAAGGAAGCCACGGAGCATTACACGCGTAAACAGGGCAAACGCGTCGTCAATTTCAACCGAGCCGAGATCGAAAAAGTCATCGCGCACTGCTCCGTTCTGGATGGCGAAATGGCGGAGACCGAGTCTGCGCGCCTCGAGGCTCTGCGCGACTGCGCCTTCGTGTTAACCCTGGCGGATACAGGCTTGCGAATCTCCGAGGCTTGCGCCCTCAAACGCAGCGACATTGACTGGCTCGAACAACGCGCCATCATTATCGGTAAGGGAGATAAACAAGCCATCATCCGCTTCTCGAATCGCGCCATCGAGGCTCTCAAAGTATATCTACACGCAAGATCGGGCATTGAACCAAACTCCCGCGCACCACTCGGTTCCCAGCCCCTGTTTGCTCGTCACGACATCCGCGCCAGTAGAAAAATTCGCCCGATCTCCGCGGGCGGAATGTGGAAGGCTGTCAAAGAGCGCATCGAGGAGGCTGGCGTGGAGCGCAACGCGGTCCGTATCCACGATTTTCGTCATTACTTCGTCACCATGACGTATCTTGCCAAGGGCAACCTGAAACTCTCGCAAGAACTCGCCCGCCACGAAAGCATCAACACTACCAATCGCTACGCCCATTTCGGCGGCGAGGCGGATGCCGCCTACGACGAGATTTTTAACAAGAGGAAATAGGTCAAGGTGGCGGTCCAGGCGCTGGTGAGGCGCGAGAACATCCAGAGTAGTTCAACGCATGATCTTTGCAGGCCGCATCAGCTTCGGGACATTTGAATCTCACGGACTCCCCGCCGCCCGCGTCCATGCTTCCGTCACGTCTCTGGAGAGCATGGTGTAATACAGATTGAGATGCGCTTCGCTGCAATCGTAACTTGCGCTAGTCGGGAAGCCCACCACAGGCGCGGCAAAGGGCGACGCGTCTGCCTCCGCAAATAAATCCTCCTGCAATTCGCCGTCAATGTAGGCGCGCATGGTTCCATATTGCACGTCATGCAGGATGCCGATAAACGTGACCGTCCTACCGTCGGCTTGATAGCCGCCCGACGCGGAATGTACGCCGTCCAGTTCGAAGTAATCACCGCTGGGGAGTTCGAACCGCATGGTCACCGTTCCGAACAGCGCGAACGTGTTATCGTCGCGAAACTCGATGGTCAACTCGCTCGGCGCGACCACGGTCATATTCGGGTTGATGTTCAAATCCTGGAACTTGGTTTCCAAAGCGTAGACGTCCATCGTCCACAAGCCGCTCACGCAGGCATCGAGCGCGTCCAGCGCGTGCGTCGCCTGCAATGTGCTGGCAACTTCGAGCGCCTCCCCCTGCTCCTCTTCCACCCTCGGACGAAAACAGGATTGAAGAAGCAGGGCGAGCGTGAACAAAACGAATGCGTACAGGGCGGGTTTCTTCATGGGATTCTCCTTACTAATTTTACAATGCGTTCGGCTCAATCTTCTCAGCGTGATTGATAACATACTCATCGTAAGCACGCAATACCCTCTCTGTCCGTTTTCCCACCCTCCCCTGCCCCACGCGCGCATCGTCAATTTGGACGACCGGCACAACTCCGCGCGAACTGGAGGTAATGAACGCCTCCTTCGCCAAGAACAACTGGTCCAGCCTCAGCGGGCTGAATCTCACTTCCGGCCCCCTCCCCCGTGCCGCGCGAATTACCATCGTCCGTGTTACGCCGAGCAAAATGCCGCGTTGAGCGGTCGCGAGATAGGGTATTTTGTCAATTTGCCCTATCCAAAAGAAATTACTCGTCAACCCCTCCAAAATCTTCCCGTTCTTCACCAACAGCGCCTCAAAGATATTTTCACGCGCAAGGCGCTCTCTTTCGTCGCCGCTTGCGCCGATAAACGCCGTTGATTTCACGCGCGGATCGCGCCGCTGAAGCGTCGTTGTCTTAACGCGCACGCCCTGTTCGTAAATTTCACGCGGCAGAAGTTTCAACGGTTCGATGGAGATATAAAATCCGCCGCGCCTCGTCTCTGTCAGGCGGACGCGGGCTTCGGCGGCGCGAAAAGGCTGAAGCGCCTGCGTCAGACTCGCCCGCAGAAGCGAGGCATCCGCATTCGGCAGTCGGCGCAGGTGAGCGGAGAGTCCAATCGCGCGCGAACATTTGTCAAAAGTGCGGAAGGTCGAATACCAGCCGTCGGGCAGTTGTCGCGTCACTGCATCGAGCGAGGAGTTGTCGTCGAAACGGACTTCATTCAGTTTCGTTTTTGCGATCTTCCATGTGCGAATCATGTTGCATCCATGTTGTTGCGAGCGCTTGTTGCGAGCGCTTGTTGCGAGCGCTCATTGCGAGCGCAGCGAATCAATCTCTTTACAACGACATGGCGATTATAAGCGAAGCAATTCCGCGGATAAACCTTGACATTTTCGGCGCGGACAGTGTAAACTTTCGCCCGCGATGTAAGACAGCGTCTTGCACCGCAAATTTTAGGAAAGGAGCGCGCGAATGTCCATGTTGATCAGCACGACCTCGTTTGTTCCAGTTAATGCTGGATTTGCACCTTCTCGCAGCGCGCCTTCTGACCGTTAGGTCAATTTTTCCTGCCGTTTCAGGCTGTGGCGCGCTCGCCGCAGCCTTTTTGTTTAATTTTGTATAGGGACGCGGGATCGTCCCATGCCTACGGAGAATACCATGACCGCTATCGAACCCGCAATCACATTCGACTTCCGCAAAACAGCTCGTACGAACCGCCTCAAGGGTCTTTGGCGTATGTTGGCTGGCTACCGACCAGCGTATCTCGGCGCCGCCGTCGCGCTCGCCATCTCGGCATTGTCGAAGACCGCCGCCTACCTGCTGCTTGAATATTTCGTTGACGATACGTTGACGAAGCAGATCTACATCGGCGGAAGCCTCGCCAGCGCTTCGCTGTGGATCGCCGCAGGATTCCTCCTGCTCGCGCTAATCGAAGGCGGCGGTTCGTTCCTTTCGGGACGTTTAGCCGCTTACACGGCGGAAGGCATTACGCGTCGTATGAGAGATTTTCTCTTCGACCATATTCAACGTTTGAGTTTTTCGTATCACGCCGCCACCCCCAAAGGCGACCTAATCGAACGCGTCACCTCCGACGTGGATTCGTTGCGCCGTTTCTTCAGCGAGCAAGGCGTCGGCATAGGGCGCATCGCGCTGTTATTTATAATCAATTTCATCGCGATCCTCAACATCAACGTGAAATTGGGGCTCGTCTCTGTGGCGGTCATCCCGTTCACTCTGATTATTTCCGTCTGGTTCTTCAAGAAGCTGACAAAAGCCTACGAGGAGTATCAAGCGCAGGAAGCGAAACTCTCCACGACCTTGCAAGAGAACTTGACCGGCGTGCGCGTGGTCAAAGCCTTTGCGCGGCAAGAGTACGAAGTCGGCAAGTTTGAACGCGACAACTGGGGCAAATTCCTCAAAGGCAAAGCGTTGATGTTAATGCACTCGCTGTTCTGGCCCCTCTCGGATATTGTGTTGGGCTTTCAGACGCTGTTCGGATACGTCTACGCCGCCAACCTGGCGATTCGCGGGGAGATCACAGTCGGCATGTATATCGCCTACGCCGGCTTGCTGGCATGGCTGATCTGGCCCATTCGCAACTTGGGGCGTTTGATCGTTTCCGCTTCCACCGGATTGGTCTCATACGGACGCTTGATGGCGGTGATCGAGCAGGCGCGCGAACCGCTTCACGACGGCGCGTACCAGCCGGAGGGTCCGGTGCGCGGCGAGATCGTTTTCGAAAAGGTTTCGTTCATGTACGCAGACGGAACGATTGACGCGCTGCACGATATTTCTTTTCACGTTAAGCCGGGGCAAGCGGTGGCGCTGCTCGGCTCAACCGGCTCGGGCAAGACCTCGCTTGTGAATTTATTGCCGCGTTTCCATGAATATACGGGCGGGCGCATCCTGCTCGACGGCGTGGAGTTAAAGGAGTACTCGCGCGCCTACCTGCGGCGCCAGATCGGCATCGTCGAACAGGAGCCGTTTCTGTTCAGCCGCTCGCTGCGTGAAAACATCGCGTACGGCGTAGGGCGCGACGTTTCGCAGGCAGAGATCGAGCGCGCCGCACAAGCCGCCTCGATCCACGATGTGATTCAAGGCTTCCCTGACGGTTATCGAACTATCGTCGGCGAAAAAGGCGTCACGCTCTCCGGCGGGCAGAAGCAACGCATCACGATCGCGCGCGCGCTGCTAAAAAATCCGCGCATTTTGATTCTGGACGATTCGACTTCCAGCGTGGATGTTGAGACCGAAGCGGAGATCCGCCGCGCGCTGGCGGGGCTGATGGAGAATCGCACGACCTTCATCATCGCGCATCGCATTCAATCCGTCATGTCCGCCGACTTGATCCTCGTGCTGAACGAAGGCGAGCTGATTCAGATGGGAACGCACAGTGAATTGCTCGCGCAAGCGAGCGGAATGTACCGCCGCATTTACGACATCCAGACGAAGATTGACGAAGAACTGGAAAAAGAAATTCGGAATTCATAATTTCTTTGGAGAATCACCAATGTCAGAAGAGCTACTCGAACTTGAAGAAGAAGAATATACCAGTCAATTTACCATGCCCGTATTCAAACGGATCGCAGGTCATCTCATACCGCATTGGAGATGGGTTCTGGCATTTTTTATCGCCATCGCCGCGACCTCCGTCACCGACGCCTACTTTACTTATCTGAACAAAGAGATCGTAGACGTGGGCATCCGCTTGGAAGATACCGCCGCGCTGCAACGCATCGCCTGGCTGTATGGCGGCGTGATCCTGTTTCAGGTCGTCTCGGTGTTTGTTTTTATCTATCTCGCAAGCCTGCTCGGCGAACGCGTGCAATACGATTTGCGCCGCATGTTATTTGAGCGCCTGCAGCAGCTGTCGCTCTCGTACTACTCGCAGAACTCGGTCGGACGACTGATCGCGCGCGTCACTTCGGATACCGGGCGCGTTTCCGACCTCGTCAGTTGGGGCGTGGTAGACACTACCTGGGCGACGATGAACATCATCACTTCGCTGGTCTTTATGGCGATCATCAACTGGAAGCTGGCGTTGATCGTCTGCGCCATCTTGCCGGTAATGATCTTCGCCGCTGTCAAGTTTCGCCAGCTCATTCTGGTGGAATATCGCGTTTCACGGCGCACGAATTCGAAGATCACCGGCGCTTATAACGAAAACTTTCAGGGCGTGCGCGTGGTGAAGGCGCTGTTGCGCGAAGACGAGAACACGAAGGAATTTCAGGAGCTGACGACCGCCATGTACCGCGCATCGTATCGCGCCGCATGGCTTTCGGCTCTCTTCCTCCCCGTTGTGCAGATCATCGCCGCGCTGGCGCTTGGCTTTATTGTGGGCTATGGCGGACAGCAGATCGCGATCGGCGCAATGACCATCGGCGGGATTCAAGCCTTCGTATCGTATCTCACGTTCATGATGTGGCCCGTGCAGGACTTGGCGCGCGTCTATGCAGAGATGCAGCATTCCATCGCTTCGGCGGAACGCATCTTCAAGTTGGCAGACACCCAGCCCGAAGTCCGCGACCGAGACGAGGCTGTCGCCGCCGAGACGTTGTTGGGCGAGATCGAGTTCGACCATGTGGATTTCTACTATGAAGCCCGCAAGCCCGTGCTGCAAGATTTCACGCTGAAAGTAAAGCCCGGCGAAACGATCGCGCTTGTCGGTCAGACCGGCGGCGGGAAGTCTACCATCGTCAACCTGTTGTGCCGCTTCTACGAGCCGCGCGCGGGAGCGATCCGCATCAACGGGCGCGACTATATGGATTATACGCTCGCCTCGATCCATAGCCGCATTGGGGTTGTGCTGCAAACGCCGCATCTCTTCTCGGGCAGCGTGCGCGACAATATCCGCTATGGACGGCTGGACGCCAGCGACGAGGACGTGATCGAGGCGGCGAAAACGGCTGGCGCGCATACCTTCATCGTCGCGCTCGAGAAAGGCTACGATCACAACGTCGGCGAAGGCGGCGACTTACTCTCCGTCGGGCAGAAGCAGTTGATCAGCCTGGCGCGCGCCGTGCTTGCCAAGCCCGAACTCTTCATCATGGACGAAGCCACCTCCAGCGTGGACACGCTCACCGAGGCGCTCATCCAACGCGGCATGGAAGCCTTGATGCGCGGACGCACGTCGTTCGTCATCGCGCACCGCCTCTCGACCATCCGCAAGGCGAATCGAATCGTGGTGATCGAAAATGGAAGAATCGCCGAGCAAGGCTCGCACGCGGAACTGCTCAAACAACGCGGACATTACTACCGCCTGTACACGCAACAGTTCAGGCATGAGTTGGAGGAACAGTATGGGTTTACGGAGGCTGTCGGGGCGCAAATCTCCGAGGTCTCACAGACCTCGGAGATTTCTGGGGAAGCGCTGGCGGCGGATTAGACCCAACCCCCACCTCCACTCGCTACGCTCGGAGTGCCTCCCCCAAATCCGACTGGGGTTCGTCGGATTTGGGGGAGGCTGGGAGGGGGCGAGAAAGACCTCCGAGTCCTTTAAGAACTCGGAGGTCTTGAGTCCTGCATACGTTGCGCCAACATCTCCCAGCCCTCGAGACCTGCGGGCAAGCCCAATTGCGGAGCCAGATCGGACAACGCCTGCAACGCCTGAGCCAGATTCATTTGCTTCGCTAAAACATACACCGTCACCCACGCGCCGACCGCCTCCTGTATCTGATCATTCTGCGCGTGGATATGTCCCATGTTGAACAGGGTGGCGCACAGCCCCGCTTTATCGCCGATTTGCTGTTGAATTGCCAGCGATCCTTTGAGATAGGTCAGCGCGGTCTCGTAATCGCCCTGCGCATCATAGATTTGCGAAATGTTGTTGAGCGTC
>BQMV01000019.1 GCA_022181005.1 Anaerolineaceae bacterium
TACAATCTTTCCCTACACGACGCTCTTCCGATCTAACAGGGATGTCATTCTCTTCAAAAATATCTTTCAAGCCATCCATGAGTCGCTGTCCGCGCTGGGCGATGGATTTCAGGATGGGTTTCGATTTCAGCAGGCTCAACGTCGCATACGCGCCCGCGATGCCTGGCTTGTTGTTCGTGTATGTCCCGCCGATCGCCACTCCATGCCCAATGATGGACATGATCTCTTTCTTCCCACCGAACGCCGCGGCGGGATAACCATTTCCCAGCGCTTTCGCGTATGTTGCCAGATCAGGCTTGATTCCGTAATATTCCTGCGCTCCCCCATTCGCAATACGGAAGCCTGTCTTCACTTCATCGAGGATGAAGACACAGCCATACTCTTCGGTCTTCCTGCGGATGAGTTGCAAGAATCCATCCTGCGGGGTGATTGCCGCACAATTACCCTGACACGGTTCGGTGATAACCGCCGCGATCTGTTCGCCGTATGAACGCATCACACGCTCGAATCCTTCAAAGTCATTGAATGGAAGTGTGATAATGAACTCACGCATGGATTTCGGAATGCCCGATGACCCTGGCACAGGGATTGGGCTGCGAGGGTTGCCGTACGCATCCACAGGCGCGTATGTTGACCACAACGCATGGTCGTGCATTCCGTGATAGTTGCCCTCGAATTTCAGGATGATGTCGCGTCCCGTATACGCCCGCGCCACGCGGATGGCGTGCATCGTCGCTTCGGTGCCTGAGCAAGCCATGCGGACCATCTCCACGGCGGGAGCCATCTCTGTGATCATCTCGGCGACCGCCACCTCGAGCTCGCTCGTCATAGCGAACAACAGTCCATTTTTTATTTCTTCAATTACTTTTTGATCCACTTCATCGAACGAATGTCCCAAAATGATCGGACCGAACGCCATGCGATAATCAATGTATTTCTTTCCATCTACATCCCACAAATACGCGCCTTTGGCTTTTTCAACATAGGGCGTGATCCCCTCCCCCCAAAAACGAAAATTGGAATTCACCCCCAGCGGAATCACTTCCATCGCGCGTTTCTGTAACGATTGCGTTTTAGCGCCGAACATAAATATTCTCCTATTTTGTCATTGCGAGACCCGAAGGGTCGAAGCAATCTCCAACACGACGAGGAGATTGCTTCGTCGCTATCGCTCCTCGCAACGACATGGGGTTATGTGATTTGTTTCTCATCCAACTCTTGCGAAATTCTCTCAGGCACGCGCCATTGATACACATCCTTCAACACCAGCGGCACAATGGATGTCGTCGTCTTGCGCACGCCGCGCACTTTGCGAACCACCTCGGTCACGAAGTGATAAATTTCCGCCGTGTCCTTCGCCACCACCTGAATACTGATATCGTTCTGCCCGATCGCGCACGCCACGTACGTCACATTTTCGAACTCCGCCATTTTCTTCGCCACTTCCAAAATCAAATCAGACTCGACCTCAAGCCACACGTCCGCTTTGATGGTCAAGCCAAACGCCTCGGGTCGAATCACCGCGCTGATGCGGATCACATCGTCGTCAATCATCCGCTCGATGCGGTAGCGGATCGCCCGCTCCGAAATGTCGCCGATGCGCCGCGCCAACTCCGACGCAGACATACGCCCGTCTTCCAAGAGCAGATTGACGATCTTCACGTCTATTTTGTCGAATTCATACATAATTTTATCGCTACTCTTCCGAAAGAGACGGAAAATATACCCGAAAGGGGATTAACCGTCAAGAAGAAAAAGCAGCACATGTCTCAAGCGCTGGCTTCTCTACATTAACATCCGCTATTCATTATTCAGGGCTTCGCAATATAATTGCTTTATATGAAAGGTCTCTCACCTTCTCGCCTCGTGTATAATTGCCCCAATGCAAAACACACCCTTTCTCATCCTCTGGCTTATTTCTTTCGCTTCAACCTTCTCGATGGGCGTTTATACAATTCGCCATCGCAAACACATCGCCTCAATTCCATTTGCCCTGATGTGTTTCTTCGCCGCGCTTTGGGCGGGAAGCTACATTTTCGAACTGGGCGGAATTACATTAACCACCAAGCTATGGGCGCTTAAAATTGGCTATATCGGGGTGGTTGGCACGCCGCTTTCCTGGGCAGCCTTCGCATTGGCATATTCAGGCTATGCCAAATGGCTCACGCGCCGCAACATTCTACTGGCGTTAATTTTTCCCGTCCTTACTTTATTCGTTATTTTCACAAACGAATTCCACCATTGGTTCTTCGCGCGTACGGGGTTATACATCCATCCCATTTCAGGCTTGATCACGCTATATGACCCATTCGGCTGGTGGTTTTGGATGCACGCGCTGTATGCTTACATCTTTCTACTTTTTGGGACGTATTTACTGCTTCACGAATACTGGAGTAAAAAAGACATCTACCGCTCTCAGATTTTCGCCAATGTTTTAGCGATATTTTTCCCTTGGATATCCAACGGCATTATTCTATTAGGCATATTCCCCCTTCCATTTGACATTACCGCAATTGCGTTTTCGATCTCGATTTCAATTCTCGGCTGGAATTTCCTGCGTTACGGCTTTTTAGATTTAGTCCCTGTTGCCCACCGCGCCATTGTGGAAAGTATCGCCGATGCAGTCATCGTCCTTGACTCAGATTTACGCATTGTAGATTTAAACCCCTCCGCATTGGAACTATTCCATCTCAAAGGCAGTTCTGCGATCGGTCAATCTTTTGAAAGCGTTCTTCAGCCTACAATACGGCTAGACCGACAAGCCCTGCGCCAACACGGCTATCACAAGCAAATTGCGCTCGAAACTGCAGGTCAACCCGTTAAATGGCTGGACCTGCACATCAATTCTCTGCGCGATCCTGCCGCACAAGGCGGACAAATCATCACTCTGCGAGACGTCACCAGCCTCAAAGAGAATGAAGCGGCGCTGGCGATTGCGCGCGACGAAGCCATAGAAGCCAACCGTTTCAAAACGCAACTGCTTGCCAACGTCAGCCATGAACTCCGCACGCCGCTGGGCGTCATCATGGGCTACACCGATTTGATTGCGCGAAAGTCCTATGGCGAAATCAATGAAAAGCAAGCCGCCATCCTCAGCCGTATTCGCGAAAGCACGGAATACCTGGACGGACTGGTCTCCGAATTACTCGACCAGGCACAACTGGACAGCGGAAAATTGAAACTCGCCGAAACGCCCTTTGCGCCGCGCGAAGCCTTCGGCAAGACCAGCAATCAATTGAGCATCCTCGCCGAAGCTAAAAGCCTGGATTACCAGTTTTCCATTTCAGACGACCTGCCAATTTCCATCGTGGGAGATAGCCAACGATTAAAGCAAATCCTCGTCAATCTGATCAGCAACGCCATCAAGTTCACCGAAAAAGGCAGCGTCCGCGCCAAAATCTTCAAAGCCTCCGCCGCAGAATGGAAGATTGAAGTCGCCGATACCGGGTCGGGCATCCCCGAAGAAGCGCTACGCACCATCTTTGAGCCATTCAAACAATTGCCCGAAGCCAGCAAAGTCTCCCGCAAGGGCTATGGACTGGGACTTTCCATCACCAGACAACTCATCCACCTTATGGGCGGCGAAATCAACGTTGAAAGCCGGCTCAACGTGGGAACCACTTTCATCGTCACGCTGCCATTAATCACAGAAATCGAGAAACTCCATGCATAATAACCCCCCGCTCGCTGCCATCGTTGAAGACGACTTATTTCTGGCGGATATTTATTCTGCCACGCTCAAAGGCGCCGGATTTGACGTCGCACTTTTTCACGATGGCGAGATCGCTATGCAGGAAGTAAAAAAGTTGAATTCAGATCTGATTGTTCTCGATCTAAACCTGCCTAAATATTCCGGGATCGAAATTTATCGAGACCTGCGCGCTCACCCAGAAACAGCCGAGACTTGGGTATTAATCGTCACCGCCAATCCAATTCAAGCGGCGGAGTTAACGAAAAGCGAAGTGGACGCTCAAAACCTGCTCATCCTTTCCAAGCCCATCAGCGTAGATCAACTTGATCAACTCGCTCAACGCCTCGTTTCCCAAAAATAAAGTCAAGATGCTCATTCCCCTGCTCCTGAAAAAAGCCTGCCCTGCGCCATTTCTGAAGCCGACATCCTGCCGTCTTCCAAGAGCAAGTTGACAGTTCTCAGGTCTGTTTTGCCGAATTCATACATTGCGACCGCTTTCTTGCTTCCCCTATCTTACGCCGACAGCATCAAATATCGCATTGACGTAAACATACGGGAAAGATATAATCAGCCTTCGGCATTGACTTGAAAACAGGAGCGATATATGACAACATCAGAACCTGCGCCCACTGCGGCGCTTGAACCAAAAACAAAACTCAGCGGAAAAATTTTGAAGACCACATTGGCAGGCGCGCTCGTTGATATCGGACTGAGCGTTCCGGGCGTGATCCACATCTCGCAGTTGAGCAAAGACTCGATTAATAAAGTGGAAGACGTCGTCAAGGAAGGTCAAACGGTGGAAGTGTGGGTGCGACGCGTAAAGAAAGATCGCGTCGAATTGACGATGATCGAGCCGCTCGCATATGAATGGAAAGAACTCGAACCGGAGATGATCGTGAAAGGTAAAGTTATTCGGCTCGAACCTTACGGCGCATTCGTTGAGATCGGCGCGGAACGCCCGGCGATGATCCATGTGAGCGAATTAACGCAAGGTTATGTAAAATCTCCCAGCGAAATAGTCAAAGAAGGCGACGAAGTCGAAGCGAAGATCCTGCTTGTAGATCGCCGCAAAAAACAGATTAAATTAAGCATGAAAGCTCTTCAACCGACCCTCGAAACGCTTAAGTTTGAGCGCGAAGAGAAGAAAAGTAAACGCGCGCCAAAGAAAGACGCGGCGGAAACTATCGAGCCCAGCGAGCCAAAAGAACCTGAATTGACCAGCATGCAAGTCGCTTGGCAAGAAGCTATGAATAAAGCGAACGCCGAAAAGGCTTTTAGGGTAAAACGAGAGAAGTCGGGCGCTTCAACGGAACAGGAAGATCTCCTCAACCGTACGCTTGAACAACGTCTTCCCACCGGCGGATAAAATCGGTTGAAACCAAAAAGGGCTGTCTAAAAAGACAGCCCTTTTATTGCGCTTACATTTCTTTTAAGAATTTCTCTTTATTCGCCGAACGCGCTGTTTTACCGCTGGATGTTTTCAGAATCCACTTCGGGTCAACCACTTTGACATAGCGCAATGCGATGGCTGAGTTTTTCGTCACGTGCAAGCGAATCGCATCCGCTACTTTCTGTTGCTCGGCAGGGTCTTCTGAGTCAACCTCAGCGATGATCACAACATCTTCGGTGCCTTGTTCCTCATCGAATATTCCAAACGCCACCGAACGCCCCGCGTGGACGCCCGCAACTTCATAGGTCAGTGATTCCAAATCCTGCGGATACACATTCTTGCCGCCGACGATGATCATATCCTTCTTGCGACCTGAGACAAACACTTCCCCGTCGCTGATAAATCCGTAGTCGCCTGTGAGATACCAGCCATCGTGAAATGCTTGTTGCGTCGCATCCTCGCGGTGGTAGTAGCCTGTCAACATGCAATCGCTTTGCAAGGCGATCTCGCCGATGACGCGCTCGGGCAATTCGTTTCGATTCTCGTCCAACACTTTGACTTTGACATTTCCCAACGGACGCCCCGACGACATCATTTTCATTGCAGATTGGGATGCATCCATTTCAGATGCCAGTTTGGCTACGCGCTCCGACATGAACGCTTCACGATCAATCTCAAGGACGGCTGGTTCGCCCCCTAGCGGACTTTGTGTCACCGCGAAGACGTTCTCCGCCATCGCGTACGATGTTTGCAACGCCTCGCGCTTCAAGCCATAACTTTTGAACTTTTCGTAAAATGCCTGATGACTCTCCCAGCGGACTGGCTCTGAACAATTAGTGACCACGCGCCACGACGATAAATCAACGCCTTCGAGGTGACGGTCGCGGATCTTTTGCGCGCAAAAGTTATAGGCAAAATTAGGAAGCCAAGACAGCGTCCCGCGATATTTCGTCACAGATTGCATCAGCTTGTACGGCGCGCGTACCCAGTCGAACGGCGATTGCAGAACAAGATGAATGCCTGAGAGGATGGGCATGATGAAGCCCGCGATCAATCCCATGTCGTGATACAGCGGAAGCCATGAAACGACAACATCGTCCTCGTTCAAATTCAACGCCTTGCCATAAGCATCCAACTGATTGAAGACCGCCTGATGCGAAAGCGCGACTCCTTTTTGCAAGCCCGTTGTCCCTGATGAATGTTGCAGGATAACAATGTCTTCAGGCTTTCGTTGGAAACCAGCCAGCGAGTCGAACTCCAAATCAATTTGTTTTTCAATTTTATCGGTGACGATCACTTCACGGACCGAATCTCCCTCTTGCAATGCGCCGCGCACCTCCGCTTCAAATTCGGGATACGTGATAATCGCGGCGGGTCGCGTGACCGAGATCAAAGCAGACAAGTCCGCGCGATAACGTTCGGGAGATAATTTCTCCGTGAGAAACGGCATGATGGAGGGAATCGCGCCGTGCAGGATCGCGCCCCAAAAGGCATAGACTAGATCTTCTCCATGCTGGAGGATAAGTACGACAACTTCGCCGGGCTGAATTTTTGCAAGAGTCAACGCGCGAGCGTAGGAACTCGCGCCGCACAGGAGTTGATCCACGGTGAGCGAGAGATCGTCGGCGTTGGAGAATTGCAGGGTAAGGGCGACCCGGTCCGGGGTCCGAGAATGAAGCGTTTTGAGGCGCTCGGGGAAGGTCGTCATTTCTTGCGGGAGTCGATGAGCGCGGCGAGTTGAGTCAGCGTGTCGAATGTATCCGCGTTCAATTCGGTGTCTTCGATGCGGACGCCGAAGGCGTCTTCCACATACAAAGCCACATCCATCAGGCTGAACGAATCGATCAAGCCGCTGGAGATCAACGGTTCGTCAACCGCAATCTTCCGATTCGGCTGTTTCAAGATTTGAGAGACAATCTGTTTTTCCAAGACTTCAAGAATAGAATCCATCGTACGCTCCTTATGATGTTATTGGCAATATAATTCAGAGATAGTTGGCCTCAGCGCGTCTGCCGCCAGCCAGCCTCCGTCTTCTGTAAGATGAAGTATCGTCGAAAAATATCGCGCCGGGACTGCGTCCCAAAGATCCAGATAATCCCATTCGTTCATTCGCGCTTCATCCGCTAACGCTGCGCGATATTGATCGTACGCCCAGCGCGGATACGACTTATTATAGCGAATTTCAGAATTCTCTCCGTTTGCGATAAATATCGGTTCATTCACAAGCAAAATGTGCGTTTCTCCGGCAAGCGTATGCCCAGCCTGTACGGCATGCAACAGCAGCGTTTCTGATATAGTCGTATCTGGCTGCATGCCCATAAACGATATCGTATCAGAAAGGTCGTTCTCAGGCGGCAAGTCTTGTGCGCCATCGTCATGATAGTCTAGTTCGGTAGCCTGCCAAATCAGCCCAAGCGCTTGCAGTTTGATCCAACGCGCCAGCAACGATCGCTTCCCAATCAGCGACTTATTCCACAATCCCTGTCGCTCGGCACGCAGTTCGTCCTCTCCAGCCAAAGACAATTCGTACGCATCGAGAATCGCCAACGTTTGGCTGCGATTAGCGTCAATAAACGGATTGACGCGCCGCGGAAGAATTGTATTTAAAGTCACAAACCAGACGATTAGATCGGGTTCGGCTTTTAACGCCTCTCGCATAATCACTAAGTCTTTGACGACGGAAGGATGAGGGTAACCTAAGTTGTAAAAAACCGCTCGCTTTTCTCCGCATTTAATGTTCTGCGCGTTCAAATACTCCAGAAAAGTATCCGGCGCAGCGACGCCCTCCTGCCAGACGGAAGAGTCGCCGATCGCTACGATCCGAAATTCATCCGCCTCTTTTTTCGCCGAAACTCGATGCGACGCCAACATCGCGTCAACATCGTCTATCATGACAGAATAGGAAATATTTTGCCCGGCGAATGGAAAGCGCGAACGCCCGGCGAACGCGCTATTATAGACGGATAGCGTAACCGCGGGGTTGATCAACGCATAAACGATATTGACAAGGATATACATTGCCGCGCCTTTGAATAAGACGCGCAAAGGGCGAGCCGGAGTGGTCATTGAACGCCTATCAGCCTTAATAAAGCAAATCGCGCCATAGAGGCGTCGGGAAAGATGAAAAACAACCAACTAAACGACACAAAGTGAAAGGTCACAAAGACGCCCGCGTAGCGCGCCACACGATTCAACAAGGGAGGCGCTTCCACAAAATAAGGGCGCGTCCACGCGCTCCATCTATTCTGTACGAACAATCCTGCCCCATGCCACAGCCCCCATAGCAGGTAATTGATCGTCGCTCCGTGCCACAAACCGATTAAAACCATCGTCGCGACCTGAGAGAGAAAAATCATAGCGAATACCGGCAAGGGGCGCCGCGCAGCGCGCATACGACGCGTCAACGGATTGAAGAAATAAGAGCGAAACCACTGCGTCAACGTGATATGCCACGAATTCCAAAATTGACTCAGGTTGGGTTTTAAATAAGGCGCGTTGAAGTTCTCAGGCAAGCGTATGCCCATCAACCTTCCCAGCCCGATCGCCATATCAGTATATCCGCTAAAGTCAAAAAATATCTGCAGCGAATAGGCATACAGGAAAAGCCATAGCCACACACCGCTCTTCGCATCTGTCAGATAGGCTTGATTTAACGCGATCCACCCAAGCGCATCGGCAAGAACGAATTTCTTAAACAACCCGGCGAACAGCCGCGTCCCTGCTTCCGTTAAGCCGTCTGCGTCTACGGAAAGAGGAGCTGCCAAATCTTTCTGAAATCGTTCTACGCGGTCTATCGGACCTGAAACAAAGCTTGGAAAGAAGATCGCATAATTTAGATAAGTCATCAAGGACAATCGCGGCAACCGCCCTGCCAGCCGGTCGAAGATCGTATGCAGCAAGCGGAAAGAAATATACGAAAATCCCAGCCATGAGACCGGCGAGGGAATCGCTTCTTTTCCTCGAAGTTGAGAAAGCCACGCTACTGCCGTAGACAGCGCAGAAGGAATCTTAATCAACAAGAACAGCCCAACAATGCCGAGCGCCGCCGCCGCGAGCACAATCCTAGAGAAACGTCCTCTTAGGCGAAACCGCCCCCAAAAAGCAAGAAGAAGCGCGCTTACGACAAACAACAGCCATTGCGCGCGCGGCGTATCCGCAGCAATTAAATAGTCAAATCCCAGATGTCGGCTGATGTTCACCGCGGCGATCGTCGCAATAAGAATCGCTAACGCCGCCCGATTCTCCCACTGTTCTTGCGATTCAAAAGAAGATGTCGCAGCCCATACGCTTACGCTAATAACAAGCAATATCGTCGGCAACCAAAATGTCAAGCTGTCGAGCGCCTGACGAGGCTGCAGCCAATAAACAGCCAGGACGCTCGCCGCCAACATGGCGCCAGAACGCCAGGCTCTTAATGAATTAATAAGAATGGCAATGACAGCCAGAATCAAAATCTGCGCAAGCGTCATTAAAAGCCCTGATAGATCCAGGTTGGAGAAGTATCCGCTGTAAAGATCGTCAGCGCGATCAGGATAAGGCAAAGCGCGAACGCCAGTATATTTTCACGCGAGAACACGATGCGAAAAATCTTCTTCATTGCTATGCCTGCTTTAAATACGCTTCCATAAAGTCGTCTAACTCGCCGTCTAATACTGCTTGCGTGTTGCCCGATTCGTATTCGGTGCGGTGATCTTTCACCATTTGATACGGATGCAAAACATACGAGCGGATCTGACTGCCCCACTCCGCCTTTGTGTATTCGCCGCGCAAAACCGCGCGCTCTTCTTCCTTTTCAGCCTGACGCAACTCCAGCAAACGCGCGCGTAAAATCCGCATAGCGAATTCGCGGTTCTGAGTCTGCGAGCGTTCGTTTTGACAAGTCACCACGATGCCCGTCGGGATATGCGTCAGACGCACAGCGGTCGCATTCTTCTGCACGTTTTGCCCGCCCGCGCCAGAAGAGCGAAAGACGTCCATTTTAATTTCGCTCGGGTCAATTTGAATTTCCGCGTCGCCCATCGCCACCTGTGGAAGGACTTCAATCAAGGCAAACGACGTATGCCGGCGGTGCGCCGAGTCGAACGGTGAGAGGCGCACAAGACGATGCACGCCTTTCTCAGAACGCAAGTAACCAAACGCATATTCGCCGTCTATCGCTATGGTCGCGCTCTTAATGCCAGCCTCTTCGCCGGGCGTTGTGTCGAGAATCTCTGTTTGGAAGCCGCGATCTTCCGCCCAACGTAAAAACATGCGTTGGAGCATCGCCGCCCAATCCTGCGAATCGGTTCCGCCCGCGCCCGCATGAATAGCAAGGATAGCAGAGTCGCGATCGTAAGGTCCGGAAAGCATGGCGGTAAACGAACGCTTCCCCGCTTCCGCCTCCAGCATCGAGATCTCCGCTTCCAATTCGGCGGTCAGGCTTTCATCATTTAAGTGCGCTAATTCCAATGCATCGTCTAAGCGACGCGAAAAGACACGCCACGACTCCACTTCGGATTTCAAGGAGTTGTATCGTTTCAGCAGCCCTTGCGCGTGCGAGGGATTGTTCCACAAGTCGGGAGATTCGACTTCATTATTAAGCTGAGATAGTTGCGCTTCTTTTGCAGCGAAGTCAAAGACGCACCAGTAATTGCCGGGTTAGGTCTTGCAATGATGTAATACGATTGACAAAGTCTTGCATGAATACTCCTTTGCAGAGCAAGATGGCATCTTGCTCTACGTTAATTTCCTAAAATTCCATCCACAAACGCATCCGGATCGAACGGCACAAGGTCGTCCATTGTTTCGCCTAATCCGACAAACAGAATCGGCAGACCCAACTCGCGTTGAACGGCGAAGGCAAACCCGCCGCGCGCGGACGAGTCTAACTTGGACAAGATTACACCGGTCACGCCAACAGCCTCTTTGAACGCTTTTGCTTGCTGCATGGCGTTTTGACCAGTCGTGGAATCAAGAACAAGCCACACGGCATGAGGCGCTCCGGGCAACGCCTTGCCGATCACGCGATGCACTTTCTTAAGTTCTTCCATTAAGTTGAAGCGCGTGTGTAATCGCCCGGCGGTGTCCACAATGACAAAGTCTACGCCGCGAGCCGCGCCCGCTTGCGTTGCGGAAAATGCGACCGCACCCGGATCCGATTCTGGCGCGCCGGAGATCACATCCACGCCGAGGCGCGCGCCCCACACTTGCAGTTGATTTACCGCTGCCGCGCGGAAAGTATCCGCCGCGCCAAACAACAGCGACTTCTCCTCCAGCTGAAAATACCGGCCCATTTTCGCTATGGTTGTCGTTTTACCGGAGCCATTCACGCCGACCATCATAATTACAGACGGTTTCTCAGCCCACGTTAAAGCAGGCGGATCGTCAAGTCGCTGGCGCAATTCGCCGCGAAGAACGGTTAAAAGCTCGCTGGAGCGAGTTAAGCCGTCGTCGCGGACGATGCGGCGAAGCGCGTCGAGGATTTCCGTCGCGGTTTCGATCCCAAGGTCCGCTTGAATCAGAAGCGTTTCGAGATCATCCCAAGTTTCGTCGGAGATTTCGGAGGCGCCTAAAAGCGTCGCCAAACGTCCAAAAGCGGCCTTGCCGGTCTTAGAAAGCCCGCTCCTCCATTTTGAAAATAGATCCGTCATGAGGGGCGATTATAACATGCGGGTTTGTGTTATACTCGCGTAACGATTTTAATTAAAAAGGAAAAGAAGGCAGATGAACGAACCAATTCATATTACAGACGCCGCCTACGAGAAAACCGTATTGCAATCCAGCACGCCGGTGATCGTTGATTTTTGGGCTCCGTGGTGCGGACCTTGCAAGATGATCGCGCCAATCCTCGATAAATTCGCTAAAGAATTCGAGGGGAAGTTAATCGTAGCGAAAATTAACACCGATGAAAACCAGGAATGGATGATGAAATACGGCATTCAAGGCATTCCAACAATGTTGTTTGTGTCGGGCGGAAAAATCCTCCACCGTCAGGTCGGCGCGTTGCCCGAACGCATGTTGCGCGACACGGTAGAACAATTCTTGGAAACAGCTTCTTCATCCTAGGACGTATAAGGAGGCGGTATGAAAAGGCTCGCCTTTTTGGCGGTCGGCGCGCTGGCGATGGCATGTCTTCCCATTAGCTCAATCCCCGCTATCGCCTCTCCAACGGCAACATTACAGGAGACCCCGACCGTTTTTCCCTCTCCAGTCGAAGTAGGCACAGAGACGCCTCTCCCGTCTCATACGCCGGCAGCGCTCTCGCCGACTGCAACCTCAACCGTTGAAGCCACCTCCACTGCGCCAAATTTAACCGTTACTTTCGCGACCTCAACCGACGTTGCGGCAACAGATACGGCAACCATCGCCGCGCCCGTCACCCCATCCTCCACCTCAACAGCTGCAATCTTAAAGCATGGAACTTTACCGCCGGCAATTCCGTTTACTACGATTACATTATGGAATCGATCCAAAGCGCAAGCCTATATCTCATTGCAAGCGACAACGATCGGCGGATACCATACGATCCTTGAATATCCGGTGCGCAAACAAGTTAAGGTAGATGCGCCCCTCGGATCGTACTTATACGTCGCCTGGGTAGGCGGAAGGCAAATGGTAGGCTCTTTTCGTCTTTCCAACGATAACAATTTAATAATTATGCTCTTCAAAGACAAAGTGACTGTAATCGTAGAAAATCCATAACATAAGGACATATTCTCAATGAAGCACAAATTCTTGGCGCTTGGAGTCGCTCTCAGCGTCGCTCTTAGCGCGTGCGCAGGAACGGCGCCCGCCGCGGCGCCCACGCTCGATTCCGCGAACGTTGCCGCAACGGCTCAAGCGGCGGCTTTCACCATGATCGCCGAAACACAAGCCTCGATTCCGACTGAAACGACGCTGCCGCCCACGGCGACGTTCACCGCCACGCCTCTCCCCACAGAGACGGCGACACTCGAACCGACAATCGATCCGCTTCTTCCAACTGCGACCTTCACGCTCGCTCCGCAAGCGGCAGGTCCCACCAAAGACCCTTGCAACAAAATCCTTTCTTCGTGGAGCGTTCCAACGACGAAAATTCAAGTGACCAATGAGACCAACGCAAAAGCCAGCGATATTATCCTATCTCTTTATGTGACGACTTCTCAAGGGGAATGCGGCTTCATACCTGCGACCACGGGCGGCTCATTCTCGGGACCTGCGGGTTATTACAGCGCTTACGCTTACGTCAACGGTCCTAAGCAGTTCACGACCTCAGGGGGCTTCGCACTCAACGGCGGAAGTTGGAAGATCATCATCCGAAAAGATACAATAGTCGCTAAAGGCGGATGCTATAGATCGGAAGAGCGTCGTGTAGGGAAAGAGTGTAGATCGCGTAGGCCTACAGACCCT
>BQMV01000020.1 GCA_022181005.1 Anaerolineaceae bacterium
CAATATCCACAATACAATTTGCCGCTCATTGATTTCCTGTATCCTCTATGATGGACACTCCCTCCGTTCCGTTTCATCTCGCAGTAAGACGGGAGCGACGCAGAGCGCCGCAACGATCAGCGCGCCGCCGCCGCTGCGTCCGAACGCGAGTATCGCGATCGTCGGTAGAGCATAGCAAAACGCGACAAAGATGCGTTGAGGCAAGTTATTCTCTCGAACAAGAATCGCAAAGGGAATCAGCAACAGCGTAAAGTCGTAATTGTATAAATACGGGCTGACGAGCAGCGCGCCCAACGTCGTCGCAGCGAAAAGAGTTTCATGCGAGCGCGCCAGCGTTCTTCTTCGGATAAAGAAGAGCGCGAGGCAGATCAGCAAGAGCAATGCGGCGAGCGCCGCCGCGCGCGCCAACGACCCGTCGAATAATGCGCGAGACAGATAGACCGGCAAACTTACGCATTCGGAGCAAGCGGAGACGTTCCCTTCGCTGCCATAGGCTAACAACATAGCGGGATAATTGACGATCCAATTCGGGTCTGCCATGAAGCCGACGGCGAAGAGACTTATAGCGGAAAGAACGGTAAGCCGTAACGTTCGCCGCCCAAAGTCGTTCTTCTGAGCAATCAGCCAAGATAACGCGGCGAGAATCGTCAGCGCGCCAAGATGCGGTTTGAACGTGAGCAGCGCGATGCCCAGCGCGCTAAACGCCGCATGTTTCTGCCGCGTCGCATAGATCGTCAAGGCTGTTCCCAGCAAAATGGGGAAATCATATTGCCCAACCGCCAAGGTTCCGAGCGTCGGTAAGAACATCAACGCAGCAGGGAAAGCGATCAACCGCAACCGTCCGCTCCAGCCGTCGGTGAGCAGCCAAACGGAGAGGAACAACATAGCAAGGTTTAATTCAAACCACAGCGCCGCCGCGGCTTGCGCGGGAAGCAATCCCAAATAGAACGTAGCGAGCGCGTACCAAGGCGGGTAGGGAAAGCGCGCTAGAAAGAATTTGCCGGGCTGCGCATCTTTTGTAGCGCGCAACGCGATCTCTTCCACCGCTTCAAGGTCGTAGATCGGCGTGCGCCGGACGAGAGCCAAATCAGTATAGTAGAGCGCGCTGAAATCGGAATTGACCGGCAGCGCATTTGGAAGATATAACGCCGCTCCCAACATCAAGCCAAAAATAAGGGCGATCAGAACGCAAGTTAACAGCGAACGCCGGCTAAACATATCCGAATTGTATCCTCTCCTCAGTCAATTCGTGCTATCATGCAAAAGCCATGCCAGCCATGAGTTCTTCTGAAGTCAATCGGTTCAAAGGGCAACTCACAACGCGTCTTCCGCTGACGTGGCTCTCGCTCGCTTTCCTCGGCGGAATTATCCTTGGCAGTTTAGTTTTGCATTCAACGCGGGTCTGGGTTGGGCTTGCGCTCCTCTCGGCGCTTTCCGCGCTTCTCGTCCGCGCCCTTCCGACTCGTTTTCGTAAGTCTTTCTCCAATATTCCTTTTTCGTCCGTTCTTTTTTTACCCTTTTCTTTCATCTTGCTCGCCTTCCTCTTTCTCGGCTCCGCCCGTTATCAATCCTCCGTTCCAAATTTTGACGCGTTCCACATCGCCTTTTATAACGATCGCGAGTACGATCTGTTGATCACCGGTTATCTCATTGAGCCGCCCGATTATCGCGACGCTTATACAAACCTGCGCATCGAAACAACTCACATTGATACCGGCGACGGCGACCTGAAGGTCAGCGGCTTGCTCCTCGCTCGCGTAAGCGCGAATCAAACATTCCACTATGGAGAGATCGTCCGCCTACGCGGCACGTTGAAAACGCCGCCCGCAAACGAAGATTTTTCGTACCGCGATTATCTCGCCGCACAAGGCATCCACGCCTACATGACCTCTGCCAAAGCGACCATCTTGCCGGGTCAAGGCGGCAATGTCTTTTCCGCTGCACTGTACGCGTTAAAAGAGAAATCGCTCGCCAGAGTCTATCGCCTCTTCCCCGATCCAGAATCGTCGTTATTGGCTGGCATCCTTCTCGGCGTGGATACGGGTCTCACTGAAGAGTTACAGCAAGCCTTTAAGAATACCGGCGCGGCGCATATCATCGCTATCTCCGGCTTCAATATCAGCATCGTCGCCGCCATATTTGTGATTTTGTTCAGCCGCTTCTTCGGTCCGCGTTGGGGCGCGGCGTTGACGATCGTCAGCATCGCCGTATATACGATCCTCGTCGGCGGAGACGCGGCAGTTGTCCGCGCCGCGATCATGGGCAGCCTGGCGCTGTTCGCAAAACAGGTTGGACGGAGGCAATTCGCATTAAACACGCTTTTTGCAACAGCGTTGATCATGTGCATATGGAATCCCTTGTTTATTTGGGACGTTGGGTTTCAATTATCCTTTTTTGCAACACTTGGTCTAATCCTCTACGCCGAACCGTTCTCAAACGTCGCCATAAACATCCTCGAACGATTCTTTCCATCTTCGGCGGTGGAAAAGATCGTGCAGCCGCTGTCTGAGTTCGTTTTGCTGACCTTCGCCGCGCAATTAACAACCATCCCGATCATGGCATATCATTTCCAACGCATCTCGCTTGTTTCGTTCATCGCCAATCCATTTATCTTGCCAGCGCAACCTGCCGTATTAATCCTCGGCGGCGCGGCGGTAATTCTCAGCTTCATTTGGTTTCCTCTCGGGCAACTCGCGGCGTGGGTTGCCTTTCCCTTTGTAGCCTACTCGATCCGCATCGTCGAATTATTCGATCGCGTTCCGCATGGAACCATCTTTTTAGGCGCTTTTTCCATCTGGTTTGTAATTCTCTTCTATGCAGCGCTCTTCGGGCTGACATTCGGCGGGGCG
This sequence comes from Anaerolineaceae bacterium, assembly GCA_022181005.1. GTDB lineage: Bacteria > Chloroflexota > Anaerolineae > Anaerolineales > Villigracilaceae > Defluviilinea. The sequence goes on from BQMV01000020.1 coordinate 2,850, forward strand.
CGGTTGCAAGCATGGATGCGAGCCGCTCAAGCGCGCGTGCGAGCTGTCGGCGTGGGAAGCGCGATCGTGGCGTTAATGCTGGCGTTGTCGTTAGCCTGGCGCGCCCTCTCTGCCGCGCCAGATCAACTTCTACACCTCACCTTTTTGAACGTCGGCTCGGCGGACGCGATCTTCATCAAAACGCCCGGCGGCGACTCTATCCTGATTAACGGCGGAGCAAGCGCGACAATCCTCTCCGATGAACTCGGCAGACGACTCTCTACGTTTAATCGCAGACTTGATTGGCTGGTGATCGCAAACACGCAGGAAGAGCAACTCGCCGCTTTGCCGCGCGTCATTGAACGTTACCCGCCCGCCCAAGTATTATGGAGCGGAAATCGGCAAGGATCGTTTTCTTCACGAAAATTAAATGAAGATTTAACCTCGCAGGCTATCCCGGTATCGCTCGCCGAGACGAATCAGACGCTCGACCTCGGCAACGGCGCAACATTAACGGTCCTCACAACCGGCTCGCGCGGCGCAGTGTTATTATTGGAATGGAAGAATTTTCGCGCATTGTTGCCGGTAGGCATGAGTTTCGATGCGCTGGACGAATTACAGAACGGCGCGAGCGTCGGTCTGGTCAGCGTGTTGTCGCTTGCCGATGCAGGCTACGCGCCGTCGAATCCGCCGGAATGGATCGCCAATCTAAACCCCGAACTGATCGCGCTATCGGTAGCAGCGGACGATCTCAACGGAATGCCCGACGAAAGAACGCTCAAGCTTGTGAAAGATTATTCATTGGCGCGCACCGACCAGAACGGTTGGATCGAAATCATCACAAACGGCGAGCAAATGTGGGTGAACGTGGAGAAAGCGGGAAAGTAGCCGCGTCCATTAGAAAGCGCTCTCTCAGGCGGCAATGAACGTCATTGCACCGCGTTCAAAGCTTTTACAAAAGTATCAACCATCCGCTCGATGTTGATCTCTTCCTTAACAATACGATACGATTCCGCGCCCATCGTTCTCAGACGCGCCGTATCCGAAAGCGCCTTCCTCATCGCGGCGACCAACGCTTCAAAATCGTCGGGCGGAACTTGCCAGCCATTGCCCGCTCGCACGAGATCGTTTTGCGTGCCGTCTCCTTGCGCTACGATTACAGGCAATCCGTATCCCATCGCTTCTTGAACCGCCAGCCCGCCGGTGCCCGGTAAGACGAAGAGATCGGCTTCTTCAAAATAAGGTTTCAATGCCGCGCCGTGTTTCGCGCCTACAAACTCCGCCGAGGGGAAAATTTCCGCCGCGAGTTCTTCAAAGGATTCGCGTTCGGGTCCATCGCCAACGACGATTAGGCGCACATTCTGAATTTCCGCGCACGCGCCAAGCAATAGATCCACATTTTTACGAAACTGCAAACGTCCCACGAAAAGAATCACGGGTTGAAGGTTGAAGGTCGAAGGTCGGCTTGGCAATTCCCATGTTGGCGAAGGCAAGATAGAATTGTGCGCGGTGAAAATACGATCGAGCGGAAAGCCCAAATCGGCGTACTCATCCGCGCCGTGTTGACTGTAAGCGATCAACGCGTCGAATTGGCGAAGAAAATTCACTCTGCGTTTCTCTCGGAATCCGCTCGCTGGCGGCGCGCCTAATCCCCAACCAATGACCGGCTGATCGCGTTTGCGCATCCAGTTTACGACAGCAGGCGTGGAAAGATAACGCGGATTAGCCTCCACGATCAGCGCATCGGGATTCCATGCCTTCAGCCAATTCGCTAATCCCTGTTGATAGCACAAATAGAATGCGCCGCCAAAAAGATGAATATTTTTTCCTATTTGATAATTGGCAACTTGCAATCGGTCTGTCGTTGCAATTCCTTCGTTGGCGCGCGGCGCGCCGGTGAAGAGACTCATCCCCCCATCGCAGGCGGCGGCGAGCAGGTCGAAGAATGGCGCGCGATAGCCGGGTAAGACGCGTTGTTGCAGGGCTAGCCTGCCATTAAAGCGATTCATGCGGCTGTGTGCGGCGCTTGCCAAGCAGGCGATTTATGAACGTGAACGACTTTCCAAGCGCCGTCCAGTTTTACGATCACGCGGCTTTCGTTGTGCGAAACCACCGTCACGCCATCCGTCGTCGCCGCGCTGGTCAACAGCGTATAGCTTACGATCGCGGTTTCGCCATACTCCTGGACGCGCAAATTGGATAGATCGTAACGGACGGTCGCTTTACCTTCCGCCGCCGCGCCAAAGACCGCGCCGCGCTCCGCGTTGGAAGACATCATAAATTCATGGAATGGAAGCCCGTCAATGCGATGCGGCGCGATCCACCATTCATATAAAGTCAGATCTTCGGCGGCGGTTTCGCAATATGTTTTCACATCGTTCTCTTGAATAGACTTCAAATGCTTCTTCAGAAAATCAATAATTTCAACGGACATATACGCTCCTTCTACTTATCAACGATTGAGTTCTCTGACGGAATTATCGCGTCATTTCAACAATACAGTCAGATAACGATCCACCATGGCATCTAACCCGAAAGTCGATTCAGCCCGCGCGCGCGCCGCTCTACGGAAGCGTTCATTATCGCGCAAGACCTCTTCCGCCGCATCCGCCAGCGAGGGGATATCGGGTCGCTGCAACCGCCATGGATTCGCCCCATGAGACGCAAGCCGGCCAGCGTCTCCTTGCACAAGTTCCGACAGCGCCCCGGTCTCAAAACCAACGACGGGCAATCCACACGCCAACGCTTCAATAACCGCGTTCGGACAGGCTGGGTTCAACTCCGCAGAAAATAACAAATGCGACGAACGCTCAAGGAACGGGATCTCCTCGCGCGGCAGTGAATCCATAAAACGGATGCGCGCCCTTTTTCGCCCTTGCAATTTCTTTTTCGCGTTTGCATCCACCCGTCCGACAACGACAAGTTCAATCGCATATTTCTGCGATAAGCGTTCCGCCAACTCGGCTGCGTAAAACAATCCCGAATCTAAACCGCCAGCCAGGCTGCCCTCCACGACCAACAGCCGATAGAAATCAGCGGGGCGTTCATGCGCGCCGGCGGGCGAATATTGTTCCAAGTCTACGCCGTTCAAAATCACGGAAGTGGGAATCGCCGCCGCGCCGTACCAAGCCTGCCACCAACCTTCGACGAATTGACTCTGATAGATAACCCGATCCGCCAAATAATTGCGAATGAACGAAAGATTCCAATTTCCATAGATCGCGCGAGTCGTATAACGCAAGCCGGTCCAGCGCGCGCGATGCGCCCAATTCAGACCATCAAGGCGTTGCACGATCCGTTGTCCGCGTTTACGCGCCAGCCACAACGGATATAAATTCTTCGTCCCCGCGAGAACGAGAACCGCGTCGGACAATTCATGCAGATCATGGGTCACATCCACGCCACGCGCGCGCAATCCTTGCTCGAACTTGAGCCGAAAAGAGGTCACGCCGCCCAAACTCTCCACGCGGGGGAAAATACAGATACGAGGCATAGACGTATTATAATTGCCGAAAGGATTGCCATGGAAAAGCCCGATATCGAATTCGTCTCCTTTTTAAAAGCCTATCCAACCTACCCGACGACGCGCCTGATTGACGACTTGCGCGCCACTGATTATGCGCGCCTTGACCTTGGCGGGCATGTGTATCTCGATTACACCGGCGGCGGGTTGTACGCCGAATCGCAATTGCGACGGCACACCAATTTGCTCGTCGAACATGTCTTCGGCAACCCGCATTCCAGCAACCCTTCTTCGCAAGCGGCAACGCGCCTCGTCGAACACACCCGCGAATATGTAGGACGTTTCTTCGGCGCCGACCCCGAAGAATACCTTGTCATCTTCACCTCCAATGCCAGCGGAGCCCTGAAACTGGTCGGCGAATCCTACCCATTCGCTAACGGACGCTACTTGTTGACCTTCGACAATCACAACTCGGTCAACGGGATTCGAGAATTCGCGCATGCACGCGGCGCGGAGGTCACATATATCCCGATCGTATTACCCGATATGCGCGTCGACGAAGCGACTCTGCGCCGCGAATTGGCGCAGCCTTCGGAACACGGTCACAATCTGTTCGCCTACCCTGCACAATCGAATTTCTCCTCGGTGCAACACCCGCTCGCCTGGATCGAAGAAGCGCACAAACACGGCTGGGACGTGTTGCTTGATGCCGCCGCCTTCGTACCGACCAGCAAGCTAGACTTGAGCAAGGTTAAACCCGATTTCGTGCCGATTTCCTTTTATAAGATGTTCGGCTACCCTACCGGGCTAGGCGCGCTGATTGCGAAAAAATCGGCGCTGGAAAAACTGCATCGTCCGTGGTTCGCCGGCGGAACGATCACCGTCGCATCAGTGCAGGGCGATAAATTCTATATGGCAGAAGGCGCTTCCGCATTTGAAGACGGCACGATTGACTACCTCAACATTCCAGCGATCGAAATCGGACTCAAGCATATTGAATCGATCGGTTATGAGGTGATTCACGAACGTGTTAAATGCCTCACCGGCTGGTTGCTGGATAACTTAACGGCGCTGCAACACAATAACGGCGCGCCCCTTGCGCGAGTCTACGGACCGACCTCCACAGAAAGACGCGGCGGAGCCGTGACCGTCAACTTTTACAATCGCGACGGCGTCGCTTTCGACCATCGTTACATAGAAGAACAAGCGAACGCCTCTACGATCTCCTTACGAACCGGCTGTTTTTGCAATCCCGGCGCAGGCGAAGTAGCATTGGGCGTTTCACGCGTCGAACTGGATGTTTGTTTCACACAGCCCGGGCACGAAGAGCGACTTTCACAAGACGATTTTCGCATGTGCTTCGACGGCAAATCCATGGGCGCAGTGCGCATCTCGATCGGCATGGTTACAGATTTCAAAGACGTACGAAAATTCCTACAGTTCGCAAAAAGTCTGCTGTCGTAGAAAATCGAATCGAGCGGCTGAAAAAGCCGATTTCAGCGATGGCGGCATCGAGACGATCTCACAAGACAAAACTTAAAATCAAACAGGAATTTACCATGAGTCCCAAAACAGATTTAAAAAAGAAGCCAGTTATAACCGCCAAAAAGAACTCAGGGTTGTCGGCTGAAGAAATCGCAGCGATGAAGGAGACGATCAAGGAAAGAAAGATGGCGGCAAACAAGGATGAAATGGAAAAAGCCGTGTTCGAGAAAATAGCCGCGATGAAAGACAACGAGCGCGTCATGGCAAAAAAGATTCATGAAATTGTTAAAGCCGTTGCGCCGCAACTCGCGCCGAAGACCTGGTACGGAATGCCTGCCTATGCTAATGCGGAAGGCAAGGTCATTTGTTTCTTTCAAGCGGCAAGCAAGTTTGGCGTGCGATATAACACCTTCGGCTTTAACCCCGACGCGAAACTCGACGACGGCAATATGTGGGCGGCTGGTTTTGCTTTAGTAAAGATAACTGCCGCCGAAGAAACAAAGATCGCCGCATTGGTGAAGAAAGCGGCAAGATAAGAGATAATTTTCTGCTCTCCACCGTACATGTGCGCTGCTAAGCCCGCAAAGAAAACCTTTTTCTTTTTAACTTGGCAACCGAGGACATAAAAACGCTTCACTATCGCTCAGCCCGACATAGTCTGTTTGCTGAATGATAATGAGAAAACGATGAAAACTAAGCGTTCAGCCTTGACTTTTCTTCTTTAACGCGTATAATCGCGAGGTTGGACAAAAGATTATGCAACGTATCGCAAGCGCTTCAGGAAAAGTCGGAAGCGCTTGCCTTTGTTTGTCTCTAACGGCAGCCAATTGTATCGTCTAGAAACTGCCGCACTCCTCAACCCCTTTTCAGGAGAAAACACGTGGAAACTAAAGGACTGACAGCGCTCCGTATCAGCCTCGCCTCGCCTCAAACGATCCTCTCATGGTCGTATGGAGAGGTGCTGAAACCCGAAACCATTAACTACCGCCGCCTACGCCCCGAAAAAGACGGCTTGTTTTGCGAAGCCATCTTCGGACCGCAACGCGATTGGCAATGCTATTGCGGAAAATACAAAAACCCCCGCTTCAAAGGGATTAAATGTGAAAAATGCGGCGTAGAGGTAACCCGTTCCGCCGTACGCCGCGAACGGATGGGACATATCGCATTGGCGACTCCCGTCGCGCATATTTGGTACACCCGCCGCATCCCTTCCTACTTGGGAATGTTGCTTGATATTTCACGTCGCAATCTGGATCGTGTGCTGTACTTCGCCCAATACATCGTTACATATGTAGATGAAGAAGCTCGCAACAAAGCGCTTAAACGCCTCGAAGATGAAATCTCGGACACCGAGCGTGAGCAGGCGGCGGGCGTCAACTCCAAGATCGCCGAGGTCAAAACCAAACGCGATCATTCAGTGGCTGAGATCAATCAAAAGATCGCCGCGCTCCAGCAAGACTACGACGAAGTCATCGCAGAGAAGCTCGACCCTGTCATCAAAGAAGGGCAAAAGCTCGAAAAACTACTGCAAGGTCAAATGAACGAGCATGCAAAAAAGGCGGCGACATTTGAACTAAGCGGCGAAAAGATTCTCGATGCCGGCGACAAGGTCACCGCCAAGCACATCGCGCACGTGCAAACGATCGTTCAGAAAAAACTCGAAGCGTTGGAAAACGAACTGAAAGATCAGCGCGCCAAAGAACTGGAAGAGCTCAAAATGGACGCCGGGCGCGTCAAAGCGGACGCCGATTTAAAGATGGAAAGCCTGCGTTCTCAACTCGAAGAACAAACTTCCGTCTCATCAGACAATTCATCGCGCCAGCGCGACGAATTGCTTGAACTGCGCCCCTTCACCTTCTTGAGCGAGATTCGCTATCGCGAACTCAAACAACGTTGGGGGCAAGTCTTCCGCGCCGACATGGGCGCCGAAGCCTTCTACGACATCCTCAAACGGCTCGACCTCGACAAACTCGCCGAAGAACTCTGGCACGAGGTCAAAACCACGAAATCAAAGCAGAAGCGCAAGAAATCAACCACGCGTTTGAAAGTTGTAGAAGCGTTCAAACGTTCCGGCAACCGCCCCGAATGGATGATCCTCACTATCTTACCGGTCATTCCTCCCGACCTGCGCCCGATGGTGCAGCTCGACGGCGGACGATTCGCCACATCCGACTTAAACGACCTCTATCGCCGCGTGATCAACCGTAACAATCGCTTAAAGCGCCTGCTCGAACTCGGCGCGCCCGATGTCATCATCCGCAACGAGAAGCGTATGTTGCAAGAAGCGGTAGACAGTCTGATTGACAATTCACAGCGCGGCAAAGCCCTTAGCCGCCGTGGACGACGCGAACTCAAATCTCTCAGCGATATGCTCAAGGGAAAGAAAGGACGCTTCCGCCGCAACCTGCTCGGCAAACGCGTAGACTACTCCGGGCGTTCTGTGATCGTGGTCGGTCCGCAACTCAAACTATATCAATGCGGGCTGCCGAAGAGCATGGCGCTCGAACTCTATCGTCCGTTCGTCATCGCATGGATCGTGAAAAACAACTATGCCGCTAACGTGAAAGGCGCTCGTCGCTTGATTGAACGCAACCGTCCCGAAGTCTGGGAAGCGCTCGAAGGCGTGATCGGCGAACGCCCGGTGTTGTTAAATCGCGCGCCTACGCTGCACCGCTTGGGCATTCAGGCTTTTGAGCCGATCCTGATCGAAGGTTCGGCGATCCAATTACATCCGCTCGTCACAACCGCCTTCAACGCAGACTTTGACGGCGACCAAATGGCGGTGCATGTGCCGCTTTCTCAAAAAGCGGTGAAAGAAGCGCGTGAGTTGATGCTCGCTTCCAAAAACTTGTTAAAACCAGCCGACGGCGAACCGATCATTTCTCCGTCAAAAGACATGGTGTTGGGCATCTATTACCTTACCATGCCTCAACGCGCGGCAAACAAAGGCGACGGACGCATCTTCTCCAATTTCGACGAAGTTGAAATGGCGTACGCGCTCGATCAAGTGGAAATTCACGCCGAGATCAAATTACCCGTCAAAACTTGGTACGCCGAAAACGGCGACCGTCTCGCCCAGCCTGAAACGCGTCTCGTGGACACAACCGTTGGACGCGTTATCTTCAACCGCATCTTGCCGGAGGAAGTGCAATTCATCAATCAAAAACTCGATAAAGGCGGCGTGAAAGATCTGATCGCCGAGGTCTACGAAGTTTGCGGGCAGGAAGAAACTACAGAAGTCGCCGATAACATCAAATCGCTTGGCTTCGAATATGCGATGAGATCGGGCACCACGCTCGCCGTCGCCGATATTTCCATTCCGACAGAACGCAAGGCGATCATCGAAGAAGCCCTGAAAATGATCGAAACCGTTCAGCGCGATTTTCGTCGCGGCTTGCTCACAGAACAAGAAAAGAACGAGCGCGAGATCGAAGTCTGGCAGGAAACGACCGACAAAGTCGCTGACGCAGTAAAGCGAGCAATGGACCCCGACGGCAACCTCTCGACGATGGCATCTTCCGGCGCGACCAAAGGAGGATTCTCCACCATCAGCCAGTTGGCGGGCATGCGCGGTTTGATGGCTGACCCTTCCGGGCGCATCATCCCAATGCCGATCCGCTCTAACTTCCGGGAAGGCCTCACCGCGCAAGAATACTTTATTTCGACGCACGGCGCGCGCAAAGGTCTAGCCGATACGGCGCTCCGTACCGCCGACGCCGGTTACCTCACCCGCCGTCTCGTAGATATTGCCCAAGATATCATCATTAACGAACAAGATTGCGGCACGCACGACGGCAAAATCATCCGTCGCAGCGACGATGTGGCAGGGCAACCGCTCAGCGGGCGCATCTTCAGCCGCCTGCTCGCCGAACGCGTCATTGACCCGAAGACCGGCGAAGTGATCGCTGAACGCGACGATGTCGTCAATCAGGAAGTAGCGCGTCGTATCGCGGCTTCGGGCGTGAGCGAAGTTAAAGTGCGCTCGCCATTGACCTGCGAACTGCAACACGGTATCTGCGCCAAATGCTACGGTCTCGATCTTGGGCGCGGCGCGATGGTCAATTTGGGCGCGGCGGTCGGCATCGTCGCGGCGCAATCTATCGGCGAACCGGGCACGCAATTGACGTTGCGCACCTTCCACACCGGCGGCGTCGCCGCTGGCGGATCGGATATCACCACCGGTTTGCCGCGCGTGGAAGAATTATTCGAAGCGCGCAAACAGCCCAAAGGCGAAGCCCTTGTCGCCGAGATCAGCGGCACGATACGCATTAATCAATCTGAAAAATACGCCGATTTACGCGACGTTTATATTGAGAACAGCGAATTGGTCAGCGATGAATATGCCATTCCTGAAGATTGGACTTTCGCGGTCAAAGATGAAGCGGAAGTCAAAGCCGGCGATACGCTGGCAACGTTAGAAGACGCCAAAATCCTCGCGCAACATGCCGGGCGAGTCCGCGTTGATAAAAAAGGACGCAAAGTCGTCGTTTCGTACGATCTTCGCGAGGAAATTTCATATGAAGTCCCCACGTCGTCGCGTTTACTTGTGAAAAACGGCGAGAAGGTCGAAGCCGGCGCAGCGTTGACCGAAGGCTCGCTCAACCCGCACCGCGTGTTGAAAATTCAGGGCCGCGAAGCCTGCGAAATGTATCTGATGACCGAGGTGCAGAAAGTGTACCGCTCGCAGGGACAGAACATTCACGATAAACACTTCGAGGTCATCATCCGCAAGATGCTGAGCAAAGTGCAGGTCACGCGCCCGGGCGATTCAAAATTCCTGCCAGGCGACCCGGTCGACCGGCTTGAACTGCGCAAGCTCAACGAACAACTCTATGCCGAGGGCAAACAGGTCGTGAAGTTTTCTGAGGTGTTGCTCGGCGTTACAAAAGCCTCGCTCAGCACCGATTCATTCCTTTCTGCCTCGTCGTTCCAACACACGATCAAAGTGCTGGCGGGCGCAGCGATCGGCTCCACTACCGACCCGTTGCTTGGCTTGAAAGAGAACGTGATTATCGGCAAGCTCATTCCCGCCGGCACCGGCTTTATCAAAGCGCCGTTGTCGAACGGGGAAGACTCCGTTGAAACCGAACCAGCGCAAGTCGTCGAAGAGACCGCGCCGGACGTATCCGTGACGGAATAACAGAAAAAAACAAGACGCGGCAAATGCCGCGTCTTGTTTTTTATAGGCGCGCAGTTCTTACATTTTGAAAACGATTGAGTTATCATATCGTTAGAGCGGTTTATTTTAGTAAGCCGCCGCTCAAAGGATTTTCACAATGAAGAACCCTTCTCTCATTCTGTCTTTCATCGCCACTTGGGCTGCGACTCTCGCCTGCATCGGGACGGCTCCCACCGTTCCGACTGTGGATCCAAACGCGGCGCAGACTGCCATCCTAGAAACAATCGTTGCGCTTGAAAAGCAGGCTACGCCTACAGCGTCGCCGACTTTAGCGCCGCCGACTTCGATACCGCCTATATTTACGCTCACAGCGACCGAGACCGTCGTCCCTTTTGAGCCGGCGCCGCCAACCCATACGCCTTCCGTCCCAACCATCTCCGTGACCGTGGCGACGAACTGCCGCTCAGGACCCGGCGTAGAATTTGAACGCGTAGACATGTTGCTCGTCGGCGAAACGACCGAAATCACCGGCCGCGACCCGTTGTGGCATTATCGGATTGTCCGC
>BQMV01000021.1 GCA_022181005.1 Anaerolineaceae bacterium
CGTTGTTCCCGCTGGTCGCAGTCATCCTGCGTTTCCTCCTGTTCATCGGCATCGGCTATCTCGGCACCACAAAGTTCAAACACATCGGAGCGCCGGTCATTGCGTTTGCCGAGATCGCGTTGTTTATCGAGGCAATTATGCTGTTCGGCTGGCTCAGCAAACGGATGCACGAACCCATCGTCGTATCAAGCGCGGTAATCAAAGGGCTGATCGCCGCGGCAATCGGCGGCACGACAGCCTATCTGCTGGCGGTCTACATCCCCGGCTCCGCGGTGGTGACCGCGTTGCTTGGCATGGTCATCGGCGGACTCATCTGCCTGCCCATCATTTGGTCTGAAATTAAATTGTTGTTAAAACTCTAACCGCTTTTGAAGCAATCATCGCGCGTAGGATATAATCCTAATCACACTATATAAAGCGAGAAACGAAGGAATATGTCTCAAGATACTGAAAGCACGCAACCTATTCAAAAAACGGTCAAGACCAGTCGCGGAAAACGCTTCCTATTCAACGCGCTCGGCGTCCTTGTCCTTCTCGCCGCGGCGCTCCTTGGCGGATATCGTTCCGGCATCGGCGCGCGGCAAACTTATCAATCCTCTGTGGTGAGCAAACAACTCAGCGAGCAGTTCACCTATGCGTTAGTAGACATCCAGTTTGGACGATACGAGAACGCCAAACAGCGCCTGGAATGGATCATTCAGCGCGACCCATCCTTTCCCGACGCGCAGAATCAGCTGACCAACGTGCTGGTGTTGATGAATCAGCCCACGCCGACGGTCACGCCTTCCCTCACGCCCACGCCCGATTTCAGCGGAGCGGAAGAGGCATACGCGCGCGCACAACAGCTCATCGCCGCCGGAGATTGGGCCGGCGCGCTCGGCGCTCTCGACGAGATGCGTAAACTTGATCCAAACTATAACGCCTCTCTCGTGGACGGCATGTATTATTTTGCTTTCAGGAATTACGGCGTAAAACTCATTAGCGAAGGCAATCTCGAAGGCGGCATCTATCAGATCACGCTGGCGGAACGCTTCGGTCCGCTCGACCGCGACGCGAACGGTCTGCGCGAGGGCGCGCGCGTTTATCTGATCGGCGCTTCATTCTGGGAATTGGATTGGGCGCAAGCCGTGTCCTATTTCCAACAGGCGAGCAGTTGGGGCAATCTATGGGACGGCACTATGACCGCCAGCGCTCGGTATCAGGTCGCATTAATGCGTTACGGCGATCAACTGCTCGCGGCAGGCAGTTATTGCGACGCCTATCAACAGTATGCCAGCGCGCAGGGCTACGGCGCGCTCGACAATGCTGCGCAGAGCGGTTTTGAACAAGCCACTGAGGCTTGCTATCCTCCTACCGCTACTCCCGCTCCCGCAACTCCAACAGAAACCGAAGAGCCAACACCCACGTCATGACGCCTCCTCCCGTTTGGGCGCTCGCGGTCACATACTGGCTGCATTTTCTTGCCACAGTCATGTGGGTCGGCAGCCTCACGGCGATCTTATTCCTCTTCATACCCGCCATCAAGCGCGCGCTCGATCTCAATACGCAGATTGCGTTGCTTGACGCCATTCAAAAACGCTTCGAGCCGATCGTCTGGTTCAGTCTCAGTTTGCTGGTTCTCACCGGCTTGTTCCAAATGAGCGTTAACCCGCATTACGACGGTTTTCTCGCCGCCAGTACGCAATGGTCGCTGGCGATCCTCGCTAAACATATCTTCGGCATGGTTGCGATCGCGGTCAGCGCGATCCAAACTTGGGATGTTACGCCCGCCATCCGCCGCGCTCTTTTAGTTTCAAAGAAGACAAAGAATGTAGAAACGCTGGCGGCGCTTCAACGCCGCGAGACGCTCCTGCTGTGGGCAAATCTAATTTCCGCGATTCTGATCTTAGGGGCGACCGCCGTCGCGCGGGCATCATAGATAAAGCTTTGCGAAGGTTGCACAACAGAAACAGCCCGCCTCTTTCTCCGGGGCGGGCTGTTTCTGTTTCGTCAACCGAATCCACTCGTGAAGCGCCTCGTACCGCAAAGTTCGCTTTGCGATTACAACCGAATCAACTCTTGCGCAGGGACTCCGGTCAAGTCATACGCCATTGCACCGGTAATCTTCACCGGAACGATCTCGTCAATTTTCGCGTCCCCTTCGATGAGTACCAACCCGTCAATCTCCGGCGCGTCGCGGTAGGAGCGTCCGATGGCAATATTCTTATCGCGTCCTTCTATCAACACGTCCAAAGTCCTGCCGACGTACGATTGATTGACCTGCATCGAAATTCCCTGCTGAAGTTCCATCAATTGCTCATAACGCGCTTGTTTCACCTCGGCGGGAACCGGGTCGCCGAGCGGCTCGCTGGCTGTACCGGGCTCGAACGAAAACTGGAACGTCCCCACGCGGTCGAAACGGATCTCTCTCACGAAATCAACCAACGCTTGATATTCCTCGTCCGTTTCGCCGGGATACCCAACAATAAACGTCGTACGAATCGCTAAATTTGAAATCTTCGCGCGCATCTTGCCAAGCGTACGATGCACCCAATCAATATTCGAGGGTCGGCGCATTCGATACAGCGTCTTGGGATGAGCGTGTTGCAGCGGCATATCGAGATACGGAAGAACCTGTTTGCTCGAAGCCATCACGTCGATCAGGCGGTCCGTCACATAGCCGGGGTAGGCATACATGACGCGGAGCCAATCCATATCGGGGACTTTCGTTGTGAGTTCCTCCAGCAAAACCGCCAATCCGTCTTTCATCCCAAAATCGTGGCCATAGTCGGTCGTGTCTTGCGAGATTAAAATTAACTCGCGCACGCCGGCGTCTCGCAGTTGTCGCGCTTCGTCGAGAATCATCTCCAACGGGCGCGAAACGGTCGTCCCTTTGATGAGCGGGATGGCGCAAAAGGCGCATGGGCGGCGACAACCGTCGGCGATTTTGAGATACGCGCTTGCGCCCGCCACCGATGCGCGCAATGCGTTCCGTTCGTCTGTGCCGACCGTTTTCGCTTCGGGCAAGTGGTACAACGGTTCGGGGTGAGGCATCTTACGCAGCTCGCGCACCACTTGAACGATATCCATCCAGCGGCGCGTGCCAAGCACGCCGTCAATACCGGGGACTTTCTCCGCAACTTCCGAACCGTAGCGCTGCGTGAGGCATCCCGCCGCGATGAGGATTTGATTCTTTTTCTTGCCGTCGGCAAGTTCGCGCAAGACATCCAACGATTCTTGCTTTGCGGGACCAATGAAGCCGCAGGTATTCACGATCAACACGTTGGCGTGCGACGGATTGTCCACCGCATGATAGCCATCGCGGATGAGAAGTTGAGCCATCGAATCCGAGTCGACGGTATTTTTGGCGCAACCGAGAGAGACAAGGTGAAAGGTGTTTTTAGACAAGACGATTTTCCTTATGCAAAACGAGATAAATCTCGTTCCTATGGCGTTCCTGTTATTTTAGGCGTGGCGGATGGGATCGGCGTTCTTGAGGGCGGCACAGTGGCTGTCGGCGTAGGTGTGATCGTCGGCGGTTGTGTGGGTAGAGCCGTGGGAGTGATAATCTCCTCCTCGCGGTAGATATTGCTCACCACTTGACCAAACCCGCCCAACAGACCAAGGTCGCGCCCGTTGTACACAATACGGAGCGCGGCGCCGCTTCCAGCCAGCACCTCAACCTGCTCCTCCGCCTCGAACGGATACGCCGTGCCGGGAATCACGCGTCCGTTGAACGCTTCCTTTCCATCCACGATCACGCGCATATACGTCCGTTCAACAGCGATTAGGTTCACCTGCACATTGACGTTCAGGTTCTGGGTTGGGATAACGATGGTGACCGTAGGCTCGCTCTCCTCGATCAATGCCAGCGTAGCAGTCGGCGTGAACAAGGATGGGTCGGCGGTGGCAAGCAACACATCCGAGATAGAGGGCGAAGTGGGCTGGATCGCCTCCCGATTTTGCATCGTCACTACGAAGTTGATCGCCCAAATGAGGAAGCCAACAAACAGGACGGCGGCGCCAACGCCAAAAACAAGATCGCCCGCGATAAACGTGCGAAGCGGCGGGATGCTGGAGATGATCGGTTCGCCCGGCTGACGGGCGGGCTTTTGCGGATTCTTCTCGCGGTAACGCGTTTGCAGGGCGTCAGCAAAGCGCAGGAGGATGGCATCCACATCGAGGTCGAGGAAGGACGCGTAGTTGGATAACATGCCGCGCGTTTGCACGGTGGATGGAAGTTTGTCCATGTCGCCCAGTTCGAGCGCTTCGAGGTAATGCGCTTTCACATGGGTATTCCATTCCACGTCGCCGAGGTGCAGGCTGAGAGCCTCGCGTCGATTGCGAAGTTCGCCGCCAATCTCTTTGAATATTTCGGTTGAAGGTTGAAGGTCGGAAGGTTCAGAGTCAGAAATTTGTTCGACTTCGGCAGGTTGCAAATTTTCGGGCTCAGGCTTTGATTCTTCATTTCGAGTCTTGCGCGTCGAAATGACGGAACTCAATCGATTCAGCCACGATTGCCAAATCCCATCGCTCACATCCGGTTGAGGCTGTTCGTCGGGTTGTGTTTCGTCAACAACCTGTTCAATGATGGGCTCGGGGTCTGCCCCTTGGATCGGTTCGACGATCTCAGGCTGTGATCCGATGACAGGCTCCGGCGGCTCGGGTTCAACTTTTTTACGTTCACGCCGGGGTTTGGAGAGTGAGGAGTTTGTTGCAGGTTTAGGCTCCGCTTTCTTGCGGCGTGTCGGTTTGGAGGGGGACGAATCGGTGGCAGGCTTCGAGTCCGCTTTTTTGCGGCGAGCAGGCTTACCCGTAGAAAGAGGCGTCGCTTCCTGAGGCGGAAGAGGTTCGGGCGTTGAGTCCGCCGTCACAGGAGTCGAATCCATTGGCGTGATCATTTCATCCGACGATGTTTGCGCGCGCATTTCGTCGAGCAGTTGATCGAAGTTCAAGCCGAGGTATTCGGCGTAGTTGCGCAGATATCCGCGCGCCTGCACAGGCGAGGGCATAGAGGAGAGATCGTCTGCCTCGAGCGCCTGCAAATAAGGGAGGCGGATACGCGTGGCTTCGAAAACTTTTTCGAGCGTGAGGCGTTTGGCTTCGCGGGCTTGTTTGAGTTTCTGACCGATGGTTGCCATGACAAAAAATTTTACCGCTAAGAACGCGAAGAGCGCAAAGATTTAAAAAACCATTTAGCGATCGGTACGCGCTTGCGATTCAAGGAAAACAAAACATCACCAGCGCCCCATCCAACGGGAACATGCTGGCGATGTTTATGAATGGAGAGGCTTTCCTTAGAGAGTGTTTCTTAAGTCTGAATCGCGCGTACGAAAAGAGCATTCACCACAGAGAGCACGGAGTCCACAGAGGATTCTAAAAGGTTTTCTCGGTGATCTCAGTGTTCTCTGTGGTAAAAAGCCTTTAAGAAACAGTCTCTTACGATGCGGTTGCTTCAGCGGCTTCGGCGGACGTTTCCACAGGCGCTTCCGCTTCGGTTGATTCCTCCGCGCCCTCTTCGCGCGCTTCGCCCTCGCGATAGACAATGACCTTCACTTCGGGAACAAGGTCCATCGTCAGGCGGACGCGGGCTTTGAATTCGCCGAGGTTGCGGATCGGCTGCATGTCAATCTGTTGTTTCTTAACCTCGTAGCGTGTCTGTTCCTGAATTGCGGTTGCCACATCTTGCGTGGTGATCGAGCCGTAGAGTTTTCCGGTCTCGCCGGCTTTGGCGGGGAAGTTCAAGACGACAGCGCCGATCTGCGTCGCCAGGTCTTTGAGTTCGCTATTGAGTTCGGTGCGTCGGATCTCAGCCTGCGAGCGAATCTTTTCGACTTGTTTAAGCGCTCCCGCTGTGGCAAGGACAGCCAGCCCTTGCGGGAGGAGGAAGTTACGCCCATATCCGTCTGCAACTTTTTTCACATCCCCCGCGCGCCCCAATTTATATACGTCTTTCACAAGCATTACTTTCATTGTTTAAGCCCTTTCTTTCACGATTAGATTTTCGAGCGAAGGGTACGTCGCTCGGCGTGGTATTTTATCACAGGTTCGAGAGAGGTTCGCAATCCCAATTGATCGGTTATTTAGCGGCGATCGCCGCGAAGATTGGGAAGAAGTCTCATTCAAAACCCTTCCGCCACATATTCCCCCCACACCACTCGCAACGCATTACAAATTTCACCGAGCGTGATGTCGTTCTCCGCGCATTCGATGAATAGCGGCATCAGATTCTCCGAGCCGCTCGCCGCGACTTTCAACTTGCCGAGCAACTCATCCACTCTTTCCCTCTTTCTTCTTTCCCTTAACTCCTTCAACCTCTCGCGTTGACCTAACTCAATGGCGGGATCAACCCTCAAGCGTTCCAAAGTCACTTCCTCGTCAACGGCAAATTGATTGACGCCCACCACTACCTGCTCCCCTCTTTCGATGACTTGCTGCGCGGCATAAGCGGCGTTTTGGATCTCGCTTTGCATGAATCCTTTTTCAATGGACTGTAACGCGCCGCCCATATCGTCAATTTT
The DNA here is from genome assembly GCA_022181005.1 of Anaerolineaceae bacterium. Lineage (GTDB taxonomy): Bacteria > Chloroflexota > Anaerolineae > Anaerolineales > Villigracilaceae > Defluviilinea. Next base: position 6,501 of record BQMV01000021.1, read on the forward strand.
GGAGATGTATTCCTGCGCGCCTTTTTCGATCTCATCGGTGAGATATTCGATGAGATACGATCCCGCCAGCGGATCAACCGAATCAGCGACGCCCGATTCATACGCAAGGATTTGCTGTGTGCGGAGCGCGACACGCACAGCATTTTCGGTGGGAAGCCAGAGCGCTTCGTCCATGGAGTTGGTGTGCAGGGATTGCGTCCCGCCGAGGACAGCGGACAATGCTTGCACTGTCACTCTCACAACATTATTTTCAGGCTGTTGGGCGGTGAGGGTCGAGCCTGCGGTTTGGGTGTGGAAGCGAAGTTGCCACGAGGACGGCTTTTGCGCCTTGAATCTCTCGCGCATGATGTTCGCCCACAGTCTGCGCGCGGCGCGGAACTTGGCGACCTCTTCCAGAAAGTTGTTGTGCGCATTGAAGAAGAACGAAAGTTGACCGGCGAACTCGTCCACGTTCAAGCCTGCCTTCAGCGCGGATTCGACGTAGGCGATCCCGTTCGCCAGCGTGAACGCGACCTCCTGCACAGCCGTCGAGCCTGCTTCGCGGATGTGATAACCGGAGATCGAGATCGTGTTCCAATTCGGGACTTCTTTCTCGCAGAATGAAAATATGTCGGTGATGAGTCGCATCGAGGGCGCGGGCGGAAAGATGTAGGTGCCGCGCGCAACGTATTCTTTCAAGATGTCGTTTTGGATCGTGCCGCGCAGTTTGCTCACGTCTGCCCCTTGGCGTTTGGCGACAGCGATATACATCGCCAGCAAAACTCCGGCGGGCGCGTTGATCGTCATGGAGGTGGAAACTTGATCGAGCGGGATTTGGTCGAACAATTGTTGCATATCGCGAATGGATGAGATCGAGACGCCCACTTTGCCGACCTCGCCTTGCGCGATTGGATCGTCCGCGTCGTAGCCGATCTGCGTCGGGAGGTCGAAGGCGACGGATAATCCTGTTTGTCCCTGCTGGAGCAGATAACGATAGCGCTTGTTGGATTCTTCCGCGGTGGAGAAGCCCGCGTACTGACGCATCGTCCAGAAACGGGAGCGATACATCGTCGGTTGGACGCCGCGCGTGAAGGGGTATTCGCCGGGGAAGCCGAGCCGGTCGAGGTAAGCCGAATCAGCCTCCCCCGGCAGAGAGAGGCGGGGCAGTTCGATCCCAGAGGAGGTTTCGAAGCGTTCGCGCCGCTCCTTGAATTTATTCAACGATTTTTTCAGGATGTTTTCCTGCCATTTTTTGTATTGGTCCTGAAGTGTCATCGCGCCTCCATAAAAGTAGTATTCAGCAATTCATCAAGAACTTAATTTTGAAGAAAGTATTCTACGGCTAGTATACAGCAAACAAAGGCGGTTGAATTAATATCAGAACTTTGATTTATATTATTTGATTTTCTGAAACCTTTGGACTACACTACTCGTAAATTTACACAGCGTCATCCATCATCATTGAAAACGGAGTTCCTGTATGGCGAGCAAAACGCTTCTCTATATCGGCGCGGGCATTTTATTTTTGATCGGCGTGTGTCTATTCGGCTACGGGCTCTTGAACGTGATCGGTTCAACGTCTGCGCAGGGCAGTTCAAACTGGTTGTCGTTTGGGATCGGGTTCGGCTGTGTGGGCGCGTTGTTTTTAGCGGCGGGCGCGGGGTTGATCTACGCCGCCCAACGGGGGACGAAGACCGAAGTCATTCAACAAGTGACGATGAAAGTGGATCTGCCGGGAGAAACGAAGATCGAGCAGATGAAATGCCGTTCATGCGGCGGAAGCCTGAGCGCGGACAATGTCAAGATGGTCGCCGGCGCGCCGACGGTGGAATGCCCGTTCTGCGGGACGACGTATCAATTGACCGAAGAACCGAAGTGGTAACAGATTCTTTTCATTCGGAGGCGCAATGAAATCCAAGAAGTTACAGATCATCATTTTCCTCGTCCTTGCGTTGGCGCTGGCTGTCGCGCCAGCCGTCTCCGCCCAATCGGATTATTACTTCGCGGTGGAACGCGAAACAATCAACATCTATTGGAACGCCGACGGCACGCTGAGCCTCGATTATGTCTGGGACTTCGCCAACCAGCCCGGCGCGCATCTTATTGACTTCGTAGACGTGGGCATGCCCAGCGCCAATTTCAATATGTCCACTGTGCAAGCGGATGTGAACGGGACGTCTGTAGACGTTTCTGCCAGCGACTATCAGGGCAACGGCTCCGGCTTCGCTGTGGTAATGGGATCGCAAGCCATCCCCGGCAACGCGCGCGGGCGCGTGCATGTGTTTGTGGGAGAAATTACCGAGGCGTTGTACCCCGACACCGAGGACGACAAATACGCCAGCGGCGTGTTCGGCACGACCTGGTTCGGCTCGCAATACGTGACGGGCAATACCGATGTGACCATGGTCTTTCACTTCCCGCCCGGCATGACGAACACCGAGCCGCGCTGGCATTCCGCGCCAAGCGGATTCTCCTCCGAGCCGCAGGTCGGCGCGGATGAAAGCGGGCGAGTCACCTACACATGGCGGAATGAAACGGGAACGGCATCCACGCAATATACATTTGGAGCATCGTTCCCCGCCAGTTATGTTCCCGAGTCGGCGATCGTGCGCACCAGCGCTCTTAAAAGTTTCATCACGGGCATCGTCTCGCTGTTTATCGGCTTGGTAACTATGATGGCAAGTTTTCTGCCATGCCTGATCTTCCCGCTCTTTTTCATCGGCGTTCCCGTTCTGGGTTTCATACAAAACCGCCGCCGCAAACTGCAATACATGTCGCCGAAGATTTCCATCGAAGGGCATGGCATCAAGCGCGGGCTGACGGCGGTCGAGGCGGCGATCCTCATGGAAACCCCGCTCGATAAAGTGATGACAATGATCCTGTTTGGACTGGTGAAGAAGAACGCGGCAACGGTCACATCGCGGACTCCGCTCGACCTCGATATCGCCTCGCCCATGCCCGACGGCTTATACGAATACGAGACGGGCTTCCTCGGCGCGTTCAAAGGACAAAATAAAAACACGCGCCAAAATCTCCTGCAAGGAACGATGGTGAAACTCATTAAATCGGTCTCGGAAAAGATCAAGGGTTTTAGCCGCCAGGAGACGATTGCTTACTACAAAAACATCACCGAAAAAGCCTGGCGGCAGGTGGAGCAAGCGCAAACGCCCGAAGTGCAGGGGCAACTCTACGACGAGAACGCCGAATGGACGATGCTCGATAGAGATTACGATGACCGGGCGCGGCGAACGTTCACTCGACCCATCATCGTGCCTTCGTGGTGGTCTCGCTACGACCCGGTCTATGCGGGCGGAGGGAGAACGATCTCGACAGGCGCGCCAGTTTCAAGCGGAGGACGAAGCGGTTCATCCGCCCTACCGGGAGCAGACTTCGCCGCGTCGGTCGTCACGGGCGCGCAATCGTTCGCGTCCAATGTGATCGGCGATGTCACAGAGTTCACGAGCAAAGTGACCAATGTCACCAATCCGCCTCCGCCGCCTTCCAGTTCCCGCAGCAGTGGGGGCGGGCGAAGCGGCGGTTGCGCGTGCGCCTGCGCGGGTTGCGCCTGCGCCTGCGCTGGCGGCGGACGATAGTTACAGGACGAGGAGACCAATATGGCTTTTTTAGAATCGATCAAAGAGAGAATCGTCGGGCCGGGTGTGAAGAACCCACAGCCCGGCTTGTATCATTATCAATTGGAAAAAGAGAACGAGAAAAGCCGCGCGCATTTGCGAATCGAAGGCGACGGAAACGCCACGCTGATCGTCAACGCCAACCGCGTGATGCATCTCAATCCCACCGCCGCGTTGATGGCGTATTTCATCATGGAGCAAATCCCGAACGACGCGGTCATCCGCATGATGACAAAACAGTTCAAGGTTCACCCCGAACAAGCGCGGACAGATTTTGAGGAGTTCCAATGGCAGATCAAGGAACTGCTCCGCCCGGACGGCGCGTGCGCGGTTCACGACATGGACCTGGAAACGATGATGCCGTTCAGCGCGCGCCCCGCCGCGCCCTATCGCATGGACATGGCGCTGACCTATCGCTGTAACAACGATTGCGCCCACTGCTATAACGCGCGCGAACGCACTTTCCCCGAGATCGGCACGGAACAGTGGTTCGCCATCATCGACAAGTGTTTCGACCTTGGCGTTCCGCACATCGTTTTCACCGGCGGCGAAGCCACGTTACGCAACGACCTGCCGGAACTGATCGCGTACGCCGAATCGAAGGGGCAGATCACCGGGCTGAACACCAACGCCCGCCGCCTCATTGACGAGCGCTTCCTGCAAAAACTGCTGGACGCCGGACTCGACCACATCCAAATTACGGTTGAATCGCGCGACGAACACATCCACGATGAGATGATGCGCGCCAAAGGCGCCTTCAAACAAACCATTCAAGGACTCAAAAACGCGCTAAACACCAACCTCTACGTGATGACCAACACCACCATGCTGAGGACCAACGTCCATACCATGCCGGAGACGCTGGACTTCCTCGGCGAACTCGGCGTGCCGACCATCGGCATGAACGCGCTCATTTACTCCGGGCATGGTCTCACGGTTGGCACGGGTCTGCGGGAAAGCGAACTGCAACCCATCCTTGAGATGGCGGTCGAGAAAACCTCGGCGCGCGGACAACGCCTGATCTGGTACACGCCCACGCAGTATTGTCACTTCGACCCGACGCAACTCAACCTCGGCGTGAAGGGATGCACCGCCTCGCTGTACAGCATGTGCGTCGAATCGAACGGCAACGTCCTGCCGTGCCAATCGTATTACCATCCGCTTGGAAACATCCTCACCGACTCGTGGGATGCGATCTGGAACCACGAGTTATCCATCCGCCTGCGCGAACGACGCGGACTGCCCGACATGTGCAACGATTGTTCGATCGTGTCCGAATGCGGCGGCGGATGCCCGCTGCGCTTTGAAGGTCATCGCAAACAATATGAAGTGAACGAGGCGATCATTCCCCTGCCGCTAGTGTCGTAAGACCTCTTGCTGTGTCATGGAGACGCTATGAACATTCTCAATCGCATTTCCGAACTCTTCACCAAAGTCCAACCCCTGCCCGAGGGCACGCATCATCTGCAAGCCGCGCCGGAGCGCGAAAAGCCGTATCGCCTGCACTTGCGCCTGCTCAAAGATGGGACGGGGATCCTCATCGTCAACGCGTCCACGGTGTTGCACCTCAACCCGAACGCGGCCGAATGCGCGTATCACTTCATCAAAGGCTCGTCGCCCAACGAGGCGGCAAAGCAGATCGCGGCGCGGTATCGCGTGAGCAAGGAGGCGGCGCTCAAAGACTTCACCGACTTCGCCGATCGGATTCAAACCCTCGTCGAGACTCCCGACCTCGACCCCGTTTCATATCTCGACTTCGAGCGGGTCGCGCCTCACTCCGCCAGTCTGCCTGCTCCACTGCGCCTCGACTGCGCCCTCACCTACAGACTCTCCGACCACAGCGACGCCGCGCCCGCCCAGCGCGTCCGGCGCGAACTGACCACCGAAGAATGGCAGACTATTTTGGATAAAGCCTGGAACGCGGGGATTCCGCACGTCACCTTCACCGGCGGCGAAGCGACCTTGCGCGACGACCTTCCGCAATTGATCGCGCGCGCCGAAGCGAACGGTCAGATCTGCGGCTTGCTCACCGACGGCTTGAAACTCGCCGATGAAACCTATCGCGCGAGTCTGTTGCAGACCGGGCTCGATCACATTCTATTCCTCTTGCAACCCGGCGCCGCAAAATCATGGGATGCGTTGGGCGCGCTCCTGCGCGAAGACATCTTCGTCACGGCGCATCTCACGGTGAACGCGGAGAATGCCGGTCAAGCCGACGGCATCCTCGAACGGCTCGCAAACATCGGCGTACAAAGCCTTTCCGTCACCACAGCGGACAAATCATTCGCCTCGTCTCTGCCGACGATCCACAACCGCGCCGCCGAATTGGGGATGACGGTGAAGTCCGACCTGCCGGTGCCGTATTCGGCGGAGAACCCGGTGGCGTATGAAACCGCCGAAGACGAAACCCCTGACGGCGCGGGCAGGGCATGGATGTACGTGGAGCCTGACGGCGACGTGTTACCGGCGCAGGGGATGAAGGACCGCGTCCTCGGCAACTTCCTCAACGACGAGTGGGAAACGATCCGCCGCGCGTAAATGGACTGGCACACACGCTATCTGCAACAAGCGGGCTGGACGCGCGACCTGCGCGTCTATCTGTTCGCAAAGGCGGAGGCAAAGTCTGCGCGTCGAATCTTGGAAGTGGGATGCGGCACCGGGGCGATCCTCGCGACGATTGCGCCTTCGGCGGCTCTTCACGGCGTAGACATTGATCCGCGCGCGCTCGCGCAATGCCGGGGGAATGCCGCGAATGCGATCCTCACGCGCGGCGACGGGCTTGCCCTCCCCTATTCAAACGGGTCGTTCGATCTTGTCTTTTGCCATTATTTTTTGTTATGGGTGAGCGATCCTTTGCAAGCCGTCCGCGAAATGAAGCGGGTGACGCGCCCCGGTGGACACGTCCTTGCGCTGGCGGAACCGGATTATTTTTCCCGGGTGGATGCGCCGGACGAGTTGAAGGCTCTCAGCGCGTGGCAGGTCGAATCGCTGAAACGGCAGGGAGCCGATCCCGGCTTCGGCGCGCGGCTGGCAGAGACGTTTTTCGAGGCGGGGATAAAACTCGAAGAAACGGGACCCATTCAACCCGTCGAAAAAGAAGCGGATGCCGAGGGGTTTGAGTTGGAATGGGCGGTGATCGAATCCGATGTGGCGGGAATGGTCGAGGAGGAGGAAATCCAAAAAATGAGATTGTTGGATACGCAGGCGCGGAAAAGCGGCCGAGCGCGTTTTGCGAGTGCCTACTGTATTTTGCGTGGGGGCGGGTTTAATTTCGTTGGGCTCGCTCGCGGAATATTGATAGAGCAACCCCACCGATGCCGCGCCGAG
>BQMV01000022.1 GCA_022181005.1 Anaerolineaceae bacterium
GCTTGTTCCCCCTCAAAATACGGGACCGACTCAAGCGCTTGGAGACTCATGCAACAACAGCGCCTTTGAGGCTGATATTACGATTGCAGATGGATCCATCCTAAAGCCAGGAGAAGATTTCGTAAAGACTTGGAAGATTCGCAACACAGGCACCTGCACTTGGGACGAGGGCTTCGCTCTCGTATTCATTGGAGGCGATCGAGCGATTGATCCATACGACTTCAAATTCCAGAAAGCAGACGACTTCGTCGCCGGCGGGCAAGCGATCAATATCTCAATTAAACTTACCGCGCCGCTCACCCCAGGCGATTATCAAGGTCATTGGCGCATGCGCAACGATAAAGGCTACTATTTCGGAACGATAGTTTCCGTCTACTTCACGGTGAAAAAGAAATAACTAAGAGAGACAAACAATGAAATGGTATATTACCCTCACATTCCTTCTAGTCGCCGCTCTTCTTGCCGCCTGTGGCGCGCAGCCTACGCCCTCAGAACCAACGCCTGATATCGCCGCTGTGCGGACCTCCGCCGCCAGCACGGTCGTCGCGCAATTTACGCTCACAGCGGCGGTTTTCACGCCGACGCCTCCTATTGCGCCTACTCAATCCGTTATCGAAACCGAAGCGCCGGCGGAGACCGAAGAAAGCGCCGCCCAACCCGCTGAAACATCCGAAACCGATGCGGCGTTATGCGATCTACTCGGTTACGACGCGGAAACGATAGACATCAGCGTGCCGGATAATACTATCATGATGCCCGGTCAAGAATTCATCAAAACTTGGAAGGTCAAGAACGTAGGCACATGCGCTTGGGGCGCGGGGTACGCTCTCGCATTCGCCGGAACCGGCGTAAAAATGGACGGACAATTCATCTCATTTACCGAAGTAGTTCAGCCGGGACAAGAGGTGGAAGTTTCGGTGCAATTTAAAGCGCCCTCGCAAGCCGGCAATTACGTCAGCACATGGATCATGCAGAATCCGCGCGGCTTTACCTTCCCCGAAGCCATCTATGTGAAAATTACCGTACAATAGCGCGCGCCAGCGATTTCTGATCTCGTCGCGCTCATATCGTTGACTATGACCTCGTCACCCAGCAGGGCAAGCTTAATAACTTGCCCTGCTTCATTAATTACTACGCGCCGTCCGCCGCTTTGCTCCTTAATGAAGAGAGCGCTTGCCGAAGCAACCCATATGCCGTGAGAAGCCATGCCAGCAACGCCAAGTAAATAAAATATTGCGGAATGACTAGAAGGAAATCCACTTCGATCGCTTTTGCTAATCGGAAAGAACTGGCGGTATACATGCCCAATGGAAAAACCATACCCCAATACATTGGACTATACTCCAAGGGGAACTGCTTATGGACGTGCCGCCAGAAGCCGAGGATCAAGAGGAGCGGAATCCACCAAGTGGCGGTCGCCCAAAAAAACAAGGTGAAGCCTTTAAGATAGGGCGTTAAATCAGCCAGCAAACTCCACTGATCGCCGCTTAGGATGAGCGTAGAACCGGCAAGGGTGGCGATCGCGACCGCTCCCATATTAATCCAATAGGGCGGAGTCAACGTTTCCGGCTTTAGAGAAAAGAATGTAAAGCGGTAGAAAATCAGGGTGATAATATTCAGATAAAGCATACACCCCAATAGATAAAACACAAGCGCGACGAACAAGATGAACTGTTGATATTCTGGAATCTGCGGCGCGATGAGCGATCCCAATACAGAAATAGATTGAGTCGCCACCGCCGCGATGAGCCAGGCTCCGTTAATGCCCTGTTCGATGGTCGGCTTGTCGGGTCGTACGATCACAGCGGTAAAGAAAGCGTACATGATGAAGAGCCATAACAGGCAGCCCAATATCCAAAGCGCAATTCCTGCCGTAAAGTTGTGAAACAGGGCGACAAAGCCCGAGCCAAGCACGCAAGTGCCTGCCACCAACGTGAAGTACCCGGCGCCCGTTGCATGCGCGATCAGATCGCTCAACATCCGTTTGGGGAAGTAAAGTAGACGCGCCAGAGTTAAGATCCACAGGATGATATAAACGACAACGTTGATATAGAAAAGCCCGAAAGCGATCCGCGTCATCTGCAGGAAGTTGGCGGCAATGGATATAATGCCCGTCGCCATGACCATCGCAAAATAATTGGGGGCGAGTTTTTCAACGCCTTCCAGAATCGCATGGCGAACTGAAGTTATCGGCATGATCGCTTCATCTCCGACCGGGGGTTTATTGCGCGGCTTTCCTACGCGTCCAAATAACCAATTGAAAACGCCGCCACGCATACGAGGTCGGAAAGGTTACGATATGCACCAAACGGCTGAACGGCATTAACGCAAACAATAAAAAGCCGGTCAAAAAATGGACTTTATGCGCCAGCGGCAACGCAGTGACATATTGCGGCGCAGGTTGGAAAGTCGCCAGCGAAGCCATCCACGGCGTGGCGGTATGCAAAAACCACGCGGCTCCCCAACGATACCCAAAAGCAAGGATTAGCCCAAAGAGCACTTGCCCGAACAACAATGCCAACACAATCCAATCTACGGGCGAAGTAACCGTGCGAACTTTGGAAGAGGCGAGCCGTCGGTAGAGTAAAATGCCAACGCCTACCAGCGCCATAATACCGAGAATTTTGCCTGCCACTTCCGCCAGATAGAGCATTTCGGGCGTGCTGTGCAGCGCCGCCATGATTTTGGGGACCGTAAAGCCTGCAAGGTGAATCACGGTCGTAGGCAAAATCCCATAATGCCAAAGCGTAGAACCCCAAAACTGCCAATCGTTCTCCAGCAGTTGCGAAGACAAACTAGTGAACGAATATTGATTCGTCAGATAGCGGTAGATCGTTCCGACGATCCCAATGGCGAGCGCCACATATGGGAAAACGACAAAAAGCAAGATATTAAGCATGACTCAAATCCTTTTCAGAAACGCGCTCGAGAAATAATTTCAACGCGGAAAGAAGATCGCAGTAGGGATTCTCCGATTCCGCACCAAAGACCGCGAGCATCTTTTCCAGCGCAGGAATTACGCCGGAGCCAATCAACGCCCGACCGAACTCGCCGTTGCGATTCTCTTCGCTTTGTCCCAAAAAGCGCAAGATGGCTGGAAGATGGTCGGGCAGTTCCAACCCAGCCGAAAAATTAACCGCGCGATACGTTTCATTCAGTTGCGCCATAAACGCGCCGCGTTTATAACTTTCGCTGTACAGGTGATAACCGATATAGGGATAACAAACCGGTTGCATATCGAACGTAACGGTGTACAACTCCTGGATCCGCTGAATAGAGCGAGAAGCCGAGAAGCCGATAAATTTCCTCACTGTCGCTGCGATCTCTGGGTCTATGCGACTCAACGCTTCTTCCGTTTTTTGTAAAGCAGGCGCAACGGGATATTCCAGCAAATCGGCGAACACAAAATAGGCAAGGGCTGCATCTTCGCGCATAATTACAATCCTCGATGCGCGCCCTGACTCTTACCGAAGCCAGATTCCGCTTTACGCTGTTGCGGGTCGTAGATTTCCTCGATATCGCCTTCGCGGCTGTACGGCGGAATGACAAAACGTTCTTGATAGGTCGGGAGCGATGTGAGCCGATAAATAGCTTCGGCTTCCTCAGCGGTCATGTTCGCCTGAGCAAGCGCGTCAGCGGCTTCTTCGGCGGTCACATCGCCGACAGTTTCAGCGCGTTTGTAAATACGCACGCCGATCATCTTACGATAGGATTTCAGCACAACTTCGTCGTTGCCGGCGGAGAGCATCCGCGACATATAACGCACCGGCACGCGGGCTTTTTCCAGCGAGCTGAACAATTCCGCTTCCACGCGTTGCGCGCCGTTTTCTTGAGTCGAGTTGAGGACGGGCAGCAACGGCGGAACATAGAACAACATCGGCAGCGTGCGATATTCGGGATGCAACGGCAGCGCCAATTCCCATTCTTTGACGTATTGATAGACGGGCGACCTTTGCGCCGCTGCGATTACGCCGTCGGGGATGCCGCTCTCTTTCGCCGCCGCAATTACGCTCGGATCGTTCGGATCGAGGATCATTTCGCGTTGACGTTGAACGAGCTGTTCATCCGGCACGCGAACCGCGTCGGGGATTTGATCGGCATCGTAGAGCAACACGCCTAGATAGCGGATGCGCCCTACGCAGGAATGGAAGCAGGCGGGGGCTTGTCCGGTTTCGAGGCGCGGGTAGCACAAAATGCACTTTTCCGATTTACCCGTCGCCCAGTTGTAATAAGTTTTCTTATACGGACAAGCCGAAACGCACATACGCCAGCCGCGACATTTATCTTGATTGATCAACACAACGCCGTCTTCCGCTCGTTTGTAGATCGCGCCTGAAGGGCACGCCGCCACACAGCCCGCGTTGAGGCAATGATTACAAATGCGCGGCATGTAAAAATAGAAGAGTTGCTCGATGGAAAAGAGGCGGCGCTTGTCGTCGTCGCTCATGCTTTCGAGCAACGGGTCGTTGACCGCGTAAATATTGGAGCCGCTGAGGTCGTCGTCCCAATTGGGGCCGGATTTAATATCAATCGGTTTGCCGTCCACGCGCGAGACGGGGCGCGCGGTTGGCTGGTCGTCGCCGAGCGGAGAGTTGAACAGGTCGCCATATTTATACGTCCACGGCTCGTAGTAATCGTCCATGGTGGGCATGGCAGGGTTGGAAAACAAATTGGCGAAGGTTTGCAAGCGGTTTTGCAGTTTCAATTTCAACTGCGGATTCTTCGGCTTGTCTTCAAGTTCCCAGCCGCCATGGTACTTTTCCTGATCTTCCCACTGTGTCGGAAAACCGACGCCCGGCTTCGTTTCGACATTGTTCCACCACATATATTCCGCGCCTTCGCGGTCGGTCCAAATATTTTTGCAGGCGATGCTGCAGGTGTGACAGCCAATGCACTTATCGAGGTGAAATACCATTGAAACTTGCGATCTGATTTTCATAATGTTATGTCCTTTGTGTAAAAAACCTGACAGGTTTCCGCGACGATTTTACAAACCGTGTAGCTTGCCATTGCAATCTGTTCGACAGGGTGATTGCTTTCTAAAACCTGTCAGGTTTAGAATTCTGGCTCGCCGGGCAATTTACGCACCAGAATGAACGTATCGCGGTTGACGCCTGTCGGACCCCAATAATTAAATCCGTAGGTGAATTGTCCATAGCCGCCAGCCATTAACATGGATTTGAGGCGAATGCGCGTAGGGCTGTTGTGTCCGCCAGCGCGTTTATTGCCGCGCATCGGCGATTTGGGCACACTGATCGTTCGTTCAGGCGCATGATAGACGATGCAGATCCCGGACGGTATGCGCGCGCTCACAATGGCGCGTGTGACGGTCGTGCCGTGATCGTTGTACGCCTCCACCCAGTCGTTATCTACAATGCCGATTTCCTTCGCATCCTGCTCGCTGATCCACAACGGTTCAAGCCCGCGAGAGAGAGTCAGCATACGATCGTTGTCGAAATAATTTGAGTGGATATGCCACTTGGCATGCGGCGTGAGGTAATTCAATTGAATCGTTTTGCCTTCGCGACGGCTTTGATCTAAATCGCCGAACACGATGTGGTCTGGGCGCGGCTTGTATGTGGGCAAATGCTCGCCGTGCGCCAGATAGCCTTCATGGTCGAGATAGAAATGCTGGCGTCCCGTCAACGTGCGCCACGGGACAAGCCGTTCGACGTTAAGAGTGTAGGCGGAATATGGGCGCCCATCCGTCACAATGCCCGACCAAATTGGACTGTTTAGCAAGCGACGCGGTTGACGTACAATTTCGGTAAACGTCAGGCGCGAAGCGCGAGTGGGTTCAGCCAAATCAGTCAGCTTCAGCCCCATGCGTTCCTCTTCCGCCTCAAAAGCGCGATACGCCGCTTCGCCGTTCGTCTCTGGCGCGAGGTGTAAAATAACATTGGCGGCGTCGCGGGCTAACGCCAAAGAAGGATACGTTTGCCCGTTCCACGAGGTCGTCGGACGGCTATCCACCAACTGTTGATAGAAATCGTCAATCTTCCAGTGAATGCCGTGAATGGCAAGCCCTTCTTTTTGCGCCTTCGGTCCGTATGAAACGAAACGTTTGCCCAAATTAACGTAATCGCGTTCGACCATGACGAAGTTCGGCATGGTTACGCCGGGGATAGGCTCGCATTCGCCGCGTCCCCAATCGCGGATGTTGGGTTGCGCCATCTCAGCGGGCGTATCATGCAAGAGCGGCATAGCGACCAGATCGCGCACCGGTTCGGGCAAGTGCGCTTCCGCCAATTCGCCGACTTTCTCCGCCAAAATTTTAAAGATATCCCAATCCGATTTCGACTCCCACGAAGGCGGCACAGCCATCGTCAGCGGATGAATATATGAATGCATATCGGTCGTATTCAGATCGTCTTTTTCGTACCAGCTTGCGGCGGGCAGCACAATATCCGAATACAACGCCGAAGTATCCATGCGGAAGTTAATATCCACCACTAGATCCAATTTGCCTTCTGGCGCTTTATCGCGATACACCGCCTCATGAAAGTGACTCTTATCCACCTCTTCAGCGATCACCTGATGATGCGTGCCGAGATAATGTTTGAAGAAATATTCCTGCCCTTTCGCGCTGGCATTGAGCGCGTTGCCGCGCCAGATGAACCACAAGCGGGGCCAGTTTTCAGGAGCGTCGGGGTCTTGTACCGCAAACTTTAGTTCGCCCGACTTCAAGCGTTCGACGATCCACTGCTTGATCTCTGCGTCAGATTTCGCCCCAGCCGCTTCCGCTTTCTTGACGATCTCCAGCGAGCTGACGTTGAACTGCGGATACGACGGCAGCCATCCCATGCGCACTGCGCGGATCTGCGCGTCGAGCGTGTGCTCTTGCGCCATTTCGCGGTGATGTATTTCACCCTCGGGGCGCGGAACGGGCTGCGAGTCGGCAAAGGCGCGTTCGTAACGCCATTGATCGGTGTTGACGTAATGAAACGACGGCGAGTTCATTTGGCGCGGCGGCTTCTGCCAATCCAACGCAAAGGCGATCGAAGCCCACGGCGCCGTCGGCGCGAGTTTCTCCTGACCGACGTAATGATTCAATCCGCCGCCGTTGCGCCCCACGCAACCGGTAAGCATCAACGCGCCGATGCATGCGCGATAAATTAAATTGTTGTGATACCAGTGATTGACTCCTGCGCCGATAATAATCGTGCATTTGCCTTCGGTCTTGAGGGCAGTCGTCGCCCATTCGCGCGCAAACTGAATTACGGTTTGGCGGTCTATGCCTGTGTAGCGCTCTTGCCATGCGGGCGTGTACGATAAATTTTCATCGTCGTAGTCGGCGGGATAGTCGCCTGCGAGCCCGCGCCCCACGCCGTATTGCGCCATCAACAGATCGTAAATCGTTGCGACGGGGATCTTTCCGTTCGTAGTTTCAATATAACGCACAGGGATATTGCGCCGGAAGGTTTTGCCTTCGCCGAATTCCGCAAACGAGACGGATAATTCATCTTTGGAATCGCCAAAGAACGTGAGTTGTGAACGAATCTCACTTCCATCCAGACCGTCTTTTGGCTCCAGATTCCATTGACCTTTTTTCGTCTGCCAGCGGAATCCAAGCGTGCCTTGCGGCATACGCGGAGCGGCGCTAAGTTCGTCCCATACTAAAAACTTCCATTCGCCGTTTTCTACGTCTTTGGTGCGTTCCACTTGCGCGGCGCGGATCATTCTACCGGGCACATATGTTCCGTCTACGCTGTTCAGTTCCACTAAAAAGGGCGCGTCGGAATATTGCCGCAAATAATCCAAAAAGAAGGGCGTTGGATTCTGATAATGGAATTCGTTCATGATGACGTGATTGACCGCCATCCAAAACGCGCCGTCTTGTCCCGCATGGACGGGAACCCACCAATCGGCGTACTTAGCGACTTGGCTAAAATCGGGCGCAAAGACGACCAACTTCGTGCCATTATGCCGCGCCTCCGCCGCAAAATGCACGTCGGGCGTACGCGTCATACTCATGTTCGAGCCGACCGAGGCGATGAATTTGGAGTTGTACCAGTCGGCGCTTTCAGCAACGTCGGTCTGTTCGCCCCACACTTCGGGGCTGGCTGGCGGCAGGTCGCTGTACCAATCGTAGAAGCTCATGCTTACGCCGCCCATCAATTGCAGGAATCGGCTTCCGCCTGCGTAACTTAGCATAGACATGGCGGGAATCGGCGAAAAGCCAATAACGCGGTCGGGACCGTATTTTTTGATCGTGTAGATCGTCGAAGCGGAGATCATCTCTAGCGCCTCATCCCACCGCACACGGCGAAACCCGCCTTTGCCGCGCGCTTGATGAAAGGATTTACGAGCGGCTGGATCGTCCATAATGCTCGCCCAGGCGGCTACAGGGTCTTTATGCGTCTCTTTAGCTTTCTGCCATAAATCGAACAGCACGCCGCGCATGTACGGATATTTAACGCGGATCGGGCTGTATTGATACCATGAGAATGAAATCCCACGCTGGCAACCGCGCGGCTCATACGGGGGGATGCCGGGCTGCAAAGACGGATAATCTGTCGCCTGCAGCTCCCAGGTCACAATGCCGTCTTTGACGTAGATCATCCACGAGCAGCTGCCTGTGCAGTTTACGCCGTGCGTACTGCGCACCACGCGATCGTGCTGCCAACGGTTGCGATAAAACTCTTCCCACTGACGGGCTTGCGGGTTCGAAATCTCCTCGATCCAATTCATCTCAACTCCTTTTCCGCTTTCTCAACCATGATGCGACGCACGCTTCGCAAGCGATGACGATACACAATTCCCAGCGCCAGCGCCGTGCCGAGCGTCCCTGCCACGCTGATGGCGAATACTAACCATTCTTTATTCGTCTCGCGCTCTCCCACAGACGCTTTCATAAACGCAAGTAAATCTGCTTGTTCTTGCGGCGTAAGCGGGTCGTCTCGATAGATCGGCAACATCACGGGCGAGATGACGATTCCGGTATTCGACAAAACGCTGATGATATCGTCGTCAGTTTTTTCAGTCGTTACATTCGTCAAATTCGGACCGAGCGCGCCGCCGCCTAAGATTCCGTTATCCCCCACGCTGTGACATCCCATGCAAGGCGGTCCTTCATTCTCAAAGTGAGCGTAGCCCATGAACAATTGCCGCCCATGTTCGGCATTTCCTAACGAAACTTCTTTCACAGAGGCGGCTCGAGGAGATTCGTTCGGCGCGCCTTCGCAACCAGCCAACGCCGCTGCAAGAAAAAGGACAAGCAACAATTGTCTTATTTCGCTTTTATGTTTCATAACGGTATGCAAACTCCTACTTCGTCATAGTCCATTAAGTTGAGCGGGCGCACGCGTGAATCGCTTCAAGCAAGTCTTCGCCGCGAGCAGGCAGCGTTCGCGTGGAAAAGAGGCGGAAAATATTTTCATTCAGCGCGGCGTAAATAACGGATATTTCTAAACAGCGCTCCATGATAGATTTCGTCAATTGCGCGGCATACTCATTTCGCGCGTTCTCATCGGCGATCACAATCACAGATGGACGTTCCTCAATCGCGCGTTCGCAAAGATTTAAGCCTTCCAGATCCCAGGGACCGATCAACTCGACTTCTTTTTCCGCGCGCAATAACATCTCCAGGCTTTCGCCAAAGAGGTGAGGAGAGGAGATTAATAGGATGCGTGGTTTTGAAGTCATGATTGCGGCGCTTTGAACGGCAATTTCCTCAAAGATATTCGCAATTGAGAAGTAATTCCATCCCCCGTCATCCTGCTTTTAGGATGAAAAAAGAGCGATGCTAAATCGCTCTTTTTCTAAAAGAACTAATTCTTTTTCCGCCTATTCGCTACAGGCGCAAGCGTCACAGCGCCGAACTCTTCATACTTGCCCACGCGCTCCCAATCGGACGAGGTGAACGATTCCAGTTTGCGGAGAGTCTCGGCGCCATGCGGAAGAGGACCTGCTTCTCCTTCTGGAAGTGACCACGCGCGATCTGGATCATCTGCCAGCGTCTGTTCGATATGCCCGATCATCGCGTGGAATACGCCATGTTCGCCGAGAAACGCGTCGGTGATAAACACACTACTCCTGCGCCTTAATTCATGCGCGAGCGATTCCAAATCACCACTTGATGTTCGCGCCACAAATACGAGATGGGGTATACCAATACATGCACAAGCCGCGTAAACGGCAGGAGCAGGATGATCGTGAAACCGTTGATAAAATGGAATTTGACCCAAAACGGCAGGGCGGCGACCGACGCGGTATTGGGTTGGAATTTGAGGAGCGAGATCAGCCACGGCACAGCGGTATGCAGGTACCAATCCGAACCCCAGCGATAGTAATACGCCACCCAAAAACCAAGCCCCACTTGAAGCAAAAGAACAGCCAACAGAAGCCAGTCCAACTCAGACGTAACCGCGTGAGCGCGGGCATCTGCCATGCGGCGATAAAACAGCAGAACCAACCCGACCGTCGCCATCAACGCCAGCGAAAGCCCGATCACCTCCAGGATGTACAGGCGCGTCTGGTTCGCCGTAAACAACCCCCACACGCCGGGGAACATCAGCGCCGTGATGTGTCCCAGCAACACGATGATCACGCCGTAATGCCACGGCACCGAGCCAAAGAACAGTTTGCGATTTTCGAGGAACTGCGACGACTGACTCGAAACCGAATAGGGATCGAACCAAAACCGATAGATCGTCACGGCGATCGCAATGGCGACCGCCGCGTAAGGAAAGCCGATGAACAGGGCATTATCAAACATGGGTTGCTCCTTTTGCGGGGATTCTCCAGCCGCGCTTCGTTTAAGCGGAAGATTCCAACACGTTCAACACTTGAAACTGATTCTGTAGGATAAGGCGCAGCGCCTCCAACACGCCGTGGAAGGGAGTGCGCTTGTTCGACTCCGCCTCCGTTTTGGGCGCTTCGGCGTCTTCGTCCTGGTCGAAGCCCTCCGATTTGGCGCGGCCCGTCATCCTGTCTAACACCGGAAGGAACGCGTCGCGGGCGATCTCCTCCGCCTGCGTGTTGTCTTTCGTCATGGCAAGGAAGTGCAGGATCACAGCGAGATGATCGGGCAATTCAGTATCCGAGAAAGTAAAGCCAGCCGCGTGGTAACGTTGTTTGAGTTCCACCAAAAACGCGCTGCGTTTGTACGTCTCGCCGAAGAGGTGATAGCCCACATACGGATGACAAGCCGCGTCGAGATCGAACGTGCCGGTATACACTTCCTCGAGTCGGCCAGGCGAAAGAGACTCGGCGTACCCATGAAAGTCCTTCAATAGCGCGGCGGCTTCGGGGTTTTCATCCGCGAGCAAGCCCTGCGCTGTGAGCGCGGCTTGCAGCGTGCCGCCCGCGGGGTATTCCAACATGCGCGCAAAGCATTGATATATGTTTTGCATCTCGGTTTCTGTGTACATAAGCGAGGCTCCCAATCTTTTTAACCACCAAGGACACGAAGCGCACTAAGGGAAAGAAAAAAAGATTTCCTTTGTGTACCTTTGTGACCTTCGTGTTTAATGGTTTTACATTTCATTAGAACTTCCTCTTGGCGATCTTGTTGCGGACGCCAAAACCCGCTTCGCGCTTGCGGTCGAGCGGATTCTCCCACGCCTCCACCGCCATCTCGCGCCCCAACGGCGGGACGACAAAGCGTTCTTCATAAGTGGGCAGGGAGGTCAGGCGGAAGATGGCTTCCACTTCTTCGGCGTTCGTCTTTCCTGAGGCAAGCGCGGCATCCACTTCGGCTTGCTGGTAGTCTTTTACTTTTTGCGCGCGCTTGAAGATGCGCACGGCGATCAACTTGCGATAGACCTCTTCCACCACTTGGACGTTGCCCGCCGAGAACAGACTCGCCATATATTTGATGGGCATGCGCGCCTTCTCGAGCGAACTAAGCATGGCGGGGAAATTTTCTTTGTCCAAACCTTCCACGTCATACGTTCCGTCTTTCGTCTTGGCGAGGACGGGCAACATGGGCGGAACGTAGTAGAGCATCGGCATGGTGCGGAAGTCGGGGTGAAGCGGAAGCGCGATCTGCCACGTCTTCACGAACTTGTACACAGGCGAATTTTGCGCGGCGGTGATCATGGCATCCGAGATCTTGTTCTTCTTCGCGGCGGCGATGATCTCAGGATCGAACGGATCTTGAATGATAGCCCGCTGCGCGGCGACCAGTTCCTCGTCGGGAACGGAAGCGGCGGCTTCGATCTGATCGGCATCGTAGAGCAAAACGCCCAAATAGCGGATGCGTCCCACGCACGAGTGGAAGCAGGCGGGGGGTTGTCCCGATTCGAGGCGCGGGTAGCACAAGATGCACTTTTCCGATTTGCCCGAAGACCAGTTGAAATAGGTCTTCTTATACGGGCATCCTGAAATGCACATGCGCCAGGCGCGGCACTTTTCTTGCGAGAGCAGCACAATGCCGTCTTCGCCGCGTTTGTAGATGGCGCCCGCGGGGCACGCCGCCACACAACCGGGGTTGAGGCAGTGGTTGCAGATGCGCGGCAGGTAAAAGAAGACGACTCGTTCAACTTCGTTGAGTTGTTCGCGCTCGTCTTCGGTCAGTTCGTCGAGGTTGAGGTCGTTGCGGGCATAAATGGGCGAACCGCCGAGGTCGTCGTCCCAGTTAGGACCCGCTTCGATGTTATCCATGGGCTTGCCCGTGACCATCGAGACGGCGCGAGCCGTGGGCTGGTCGTCGCCTTCGGGCGCGTTGAAGAGATTCTCGTAGTCGTACGTCCACGGCTCGTAATAATCATCCATGTTTGGGAGAGCCGGATTGTAGAAAATATTCGCAAGCCCCCCCGGTCGATTGTGGAGACGGAGATGAATTCTCCCGTCCTTCCCCTTCTCCCAACCGCCTTTGTATTTCTCCTGATCTTCCCACAACGTCGGATAGCCCGTGCCGGGCTTGGTCTCGACGTTATTCCACCACATGTATTCGGTGCCTTTGCGATCGGTCCAGATGTTTTTACACGCCACACTACACGTGTGACAGCCGATGCACTTGTCGAGGTGGAAGACCATTGAAACGTGCGCGCGTATGTCCATAGATTTGCTCCTTTGAGTCGTACCGCAAAATTTACCTTGCACATCTCGCAAAGTGAACTTTGCAGTACTGAATGTTTACCATTCCAATTTTTCCATCTTCCGCACCACGCAGTAGGTATCGCGCGTGAATACGCCGATGGGTCCCCAATAGTTGAACGAGTAGGTGAACTGGGCGTAGCCGCCAGCCAACTGCACGGGGTTGATGCGCGTGCGCGTCAGGCTGTTGTGACCGCCCGCGCGGTTTCCGTTGCGGGTCTGCG
>BQMV01000023.1 GCA_022181005.1 Anaerolineaceae bacterium
TTTCTCCAAGGTAAAAAAGCCGGTATCGTTCAAAGTGAATACGATGGATGGAGGCATTGAAAAGACCGTCACCATCGTAAACGAACATATGGATAGCGTGGATATGACGTATTCGTTCGATTACGACTATGATGCGCCGCCCCAAGAGATCACGTTGTACTTTAGCACGGTGTTTGACCAGAAGCTTCCTTTCGCGTCTATCAAATGGATCACTCCAGACGGCAGAGAGATAAAGATTGCTAATATGGCAGTGGACCGTAAGATCGCTTTTCGTTTTTCTAAAGACGAGAAACTTCAGAAGAGTTTGAAGACCGAACGCGTGATGGATGCCCTGTTCTACGCCCCCGATTCCGACTCGCGGAAAGTGGTCAAGGGGACCTATCAATTGGTGATTACCGGCACGACTTTTGAGGATGATTCGGACATCAACGCCGAAATGGTCTTGCATGGCGACCTCTACGGGTTGGCAGGCACCGACAAATACCGACGCGACCTGATGTTGCCGATGTTGTACGGAACGCCCATCGCTCTCGCGTTTGGCTTGGTCGCTGCCGTAGGCACCACGCTCCTCACCATGATTATTGCCGCCATCGGAACTTGGTATGGCGGCTGGGTGGACGAGTTGATCCAACGCATTACAGAGATCAACTTGGTCTTGCCGTTTCTGGCTATTCTCATCATGGTAGGCACCTTCTACTCGCGCAGCATCTGGCTTATGTTAGGGCTTACGATCCTATTAAGTATTTTTGGCGGAGGGATCAAGACATATCGTGCGATTTTCCTTCAGTCTAAAGAAGCTAGCTACATCGAGGCGGCGCGCGCTTACGGCGCTTCGAGCGGGCGCATTATCTTTACCTATTTGATCCCGCGTATGATTCCTCTGCTGATCCCATCGCTAGTCTCCTCGGTGCCGAGTTTTGTATTTCTTGAAGCCTCGTTGGCGGTCCTAGGGTTGGGCGACCCGCTTCTGCCCACGTGGGGTAAAGTGATCAATGACGCTTCTTCCGACGGCGCGCTCTATCGCGGACTGTATTACTGGGTGTTAGAGCCTGCCGTATTGCTTATGTTCACGGGCTTGGGATTCGCCATGTTCGGCTTTGCATTAGACCGAATCTTCAACCCGAGATTAAGGGATATATAAAGTATGACTCAAAATGATGAACTTCTGAGAATAGAAGATCTGGTACTGTACTTTAATACCACTAGCGGACCCGTTCAAGCGGTAGATAAAGTTAATTTCAGCCTCGCCAGCAATCGCGCGGTCGTTATTCTGGGCGAATCGGGTTGCGGGAAAAGTTCGCTGGCAAAAGCGATTTTACGGCTTTTGCCGCGCAACGCCGGAGCGTATCAGGGGCGGATCTTCTTGAATGGGAATGACATTATGCAGTTGGAAGAGGAAGAGTTCCGACAGAACATCCGCTGGGCGTCAATTTCGATGGTGCCGCAAGCGGCGATGAACTCTCTGAACCCGGTGTTGCGCGTCGGCGAGCAGGTGGCTGAGCCTGCGATTATTCACCTCGGCATTAATAAACATGAAGCGATGGCGCTGGTGAAAAAAATGTTTCAGCATGTGGGCGTGCCGGAAGATTTCATCAACCGTTACCCGTTTGAACTGAGCGGCGGGATGCGTCAGCGCGTAGCGATCGCGATGGCGTTGGTCACCTCGCCGTACCTGATTATCCTCGACGAACCGACCTCCGCGTTAGACGTTCTGACGCAGGCGAATATTTTCAATGTGCTGAAGCGACTTAAGAAAGAACTGGGCATCAGCTTTATTCTTATCACGCATGATATCGCGACCTCCAGCGAACTTGCCGACGACGTCGCCGTGATGTACGCCGGTCAGATCGTGGAAACAAGCGACGCTCACCGTTTCTTCACCGACCCGTTGCATCCATATTCTAAGAAATTGATGGCGAGCGTGCCGCGTCTGCATGGGGATGAAGAACCTGAGTTTATTACGGGCAAGCCCCCCAGCCTGATTAACCTGCCGACGGGCTGCCGGTTCGCGGATCGTTGCGCCTTCCGATTCGAGAAATGTGTGAATGATCCGCCGGTCTTCGAGAAGGACGGACGGAAAGTAAAATGCTGGTTATATGAGTAAGCAGGAGCATGGATTATGACAATGAATCCCGAATCTGGGACTGTGGAAGAGTCGGCGCCCCAGGCCGGCGATAGAAAAATCGTATTATCAATTGACGACCTGCATATTTGGTTTGAACTTCGTCGTTTTGGGTTTGGTCATGCCGGCTATGTTAAGGCTGTAGACGGCGTCACGTTCGACGTGCATAAAGCCGAAACGATCGCGGTGGTGGGCGAAAGCGGCTGCGGAAAATCAAGCTTGATGAAGGCTGTCCTTGGTTTGCATAAACCGACCAGCGGTAAGATCGTCTTTGAAGATAAAAATATATCCGAATTAAACGCTAAAGAAAAGCATTGGTATCATTCGAACGTCGGTTATGTTCAGCAGGACCCGTATGGCGCGTTGCCGCCGTTTATGGATGTTCAACGCATCTTGGAAGAACCCTTGATTGTATCGGGCGTGAAGGACAAGGAAGAGCGCGTCCAGCGCGTACGCAGCGTTATGGAAGAGGTCAAGCTTAGCCCGGTGGAAGATTTCTTGAATAAATACCCGCATATGTTAAGCGGTGGACAGCAACAGCGCGTAGTCATTGCGCGCGCGATGATCACGAATCCGCGTTTCCTTGTAGCAGATGAACCTGTCTCCATGTTGGACGCTTCTGTGCGCGTCGAAATTCTGAAACTTCTACAGGCTTTGCAAGAGAAGCGTCACTTATCGGTGATTTATATTACGCATGACCTCGCCACAGTCAGTTACTTCTCCGAACGCATTTTTGTCATGTATGCAGGAAATTTGGTCGAGAAGGGAAGCGTGCGCCAAATTCTAGATAACCCGTTGCATCCATACACGAAGGCTCTTCTGACGGGAACCTCCGAACCGGACGCGAAAAATGCGGAGACGTTTAAGGAACTCCCGCCGGGCGAACCGCCGAGTTTAGTTAACCCGCCGACCGGTTGTCGTTTCCATCCGCGCTGCGCTTTTATGATTAAGGGCTTGTGCGAAGTTCAGTACCCGCCTGAATTTGAACCCGAACCGGGACATCAGGTGGCTTGCTGGTTATACCGATAATGCGTATCAACCCAAAACTTCTGCTGCCTATCGGCGTGTTGTTGATGTTGGTCGGGGCGGGGTTGCCGTTCTTAATGGTCATTCACGTCGTTGAATCTACGTTTTTCCTTAACTTTCTTTCTTCCGCCGCTTCGACGATTGGCATGGCGCTTGGTCTTATATCGGTAGCCGTACAAGAAGTCTCGCGAAGATCAAAGGATAAGAAAGAAAACAAACGATAGACGGCGTTTACAGGAACTCGATTGCTTGCCGCGATTTGTAAGTTACGATAGGATTCAGCGAAACCTGAATCCTATTTTATTTGGAAAGGCGCCTATGTTTCGCTCGATTTCACTTATCTTAACTATCGCAGGCTTAACGCTCTCTGCTTGCGCGCCCCAGCGAGCGGAGACGCCCACGCTCGCCGTCGCGCCGACTGAAACGCCCGCGCCTCTTCCTTCGCCGCCGCCGACGCCTGCGCCGCGTTCGCTGACGATTTGCCTTGGAGAAGAGCCGAATACGCTCTACCTATATGACCGTTTGAATGCCGCGGCGCGCAGCGTTTTATCCGCTGTTTACGATGGTCCTATGGATGTTCGCGAATACGCGTATGAGGCGGTTATTCTTGAGAAAGTTCCCTCTTTGGAAGACGACGACGCCCAAGTCAACTCGGTCCGCGTTAGCGCGGGAGACGACATTGTGGATGCCGCTGGAGATGTGGTCAATTTGACAACCGGTGTAAAACTTAGACCGAGCGGGTGTCGAAATGCATCGTGTGAAATTATCTATGATGGCGCGAGCGCTATTCAAATGGATCAGATGACGGTTACGTTCATGATGCTTGAGGGACTGCAATGGTCCGATGGCGAACCGTTGACCGCCGACGATTCGCTCTATTCTTTTGAACTTGCATCGCATAAAGATACTCCAGGCTCGAAGTTTTTGATTGACCGAACGCAAACCTATGAAGCCGCCGACGAACTCGCCGTCCAGTGGCAGGGCTTGCCCGGCTACATTGATCCTGAATATTACGCTAATTTCTGGACGCCGCTTCCGCGCCATCTTTGGGAGGGGCAATCTCCAGCCGATCTCATGCGGCTCGATATCTCCTCTCGGTTTCCTATGGGTTGGGGACCGTATATCTTAAAAGAATGGAATGCTGGAAAAAGTCTACATCTGACGAAGAACCTGAATTACTTTCGCGCTAGGAACGATCTGCCTAATTTTGACGATCTGATCTTTCTGATTATTCCAGATGCGAATGCCGCGTTGACCGCGTTGACGAATGGAACTTGCGACGCGCTCGATCCCTCTGTGCGGCTTGACGGACAAGTGGGGCTGTTGCTAGAAATGCAATCGCAGAATCAGTTACAGATGCTGACCGCTCAGAGCATGACGATGGAATGGCTGGGCATTGGCATTGCCCCCGCTTCATACGACAATGGCTTTCATCCGCAGAGCGATCGCCCCGAATTTTTCAGCGACGTTCGTATGAGGCAGGCGTTGGCTTTATGTCTTGATCGTCAAAAAGCAGCAGATACGGTTCTCTTTGGCTTATCTCAAGTTCCTGATAGCTATTTGCCTTTCGACCATCCGTTGCATAACGGGAATATTCAAAGATATGAATTTAACCCGACGGCGGGCGCGCAAATTCTTGAAAATATCGGGTGGCTCGATGCGGACAACGATCCTTTTACGCCGCGTGTAGCCGCGGGCGTGACGGGCGTTCCGACGGGAACATCGCTCGTTCTCAATTACGATGTCTCTTCTGCGACACAGCGTCGCCAGACGGCGGAGATCTTGCAACAATCGTTAAGCGCATGCGGCGTGGGGCTCAATCTACGATTTCATGCCGCTCCCGATTTTTATGCGCAAGGTCCAAGCGGGCTCCTGTTCGGCAGGCAGTTTGACCTTGCCGAATATGCGATCGGAGTTAACAGCCTCGAGCCTCAATGCGCTTGGTTTACAACGCAGCAAATCCCGAAGGCTGCAAATAGTTGGGTGGGCGTAAATGTCAGCGGATATCAAAATTCCAGCTTCGATACGGCTTGCGGGCAGTCTCTAAGATCGTTGCCCGGCGAAGCCGAGTATGCATCGCATCAAGAAGCGCAAGCGCTCTTTGCGGCGGAACTTCCATCCATTCCGCTGTATCTGCGTCTCAAGGTCGCCGCAACGCGCCCCGATTTTTGCGGATTTGCTTTAGATGCATCTTCCACTTTTACGCTTTTTGATATTGAGATGTTCAACTACGGCTTCCCCTGCGCACCCTAAGCGCAGGTCGGTTGGGGTTGCGGCTTGAAATCTTTGCTATAATGCGGCTATTCTAAGCGCAGGAGTTTTCTTTACATGGATCAAACGCAACCTTTGCTTGCTGTAAAAAACCTTAAGACTTATTTCTATACGGAAGATGGAATCGTTCGCGCGGTGGATGGCGTAGATTTTGATGTGTATCCTGGCGAGGTGCTTGGGCTGGTCGGCGAATCAGGCTGCGGCAAAAGCGTCACTTCGCTTTCGATCATGCGTTTAGTGGCGAAGCCAGGACGTATAGACGGCGGGCAGATTTTATTGGGCGGTAAAGACCTGTTGAGTTTGAGCGAAGACGAGATGGTCAAGATTCGCGGTAATCGTGTTTCGATGATCTTTCAGCAACCGCAGACGGCTCTGAACCCGGTCTTCAAAGTAGGCGATCAACTCGCCGAGGTGCTGAACGTCCATCAGGATTTAGGTAAGAAGGCGGGCTGGGAACGCGCTGTAGAATTGCTTAAAATGGTCGGCGTGCCCGATCCCGAACGACGCGCGCATGCATATCCACATGAGCTTTCGGGCGGCATGGCGCAGCGCGTGATGATCGCGATGGCGCTGGCGTGCGTCCCAGAGCTGTTGATCGCCGACGAACCGACTACCGCGCTGGACGTGACGATACAAGCGCAAATTCTCGACTTGATGCGCGACCTGCGCCGCGATATGGGCGCGGCGGTCATCTTGATTACGCACGATCTCGGCGTGGTAGCTGAGATGGCAGACCGTGTGGCGGTGATGTACGCCGGCGAGATCGTCGAGCAGGCGGAGGTGAACGAGTTGTTCGACGAACCGTTGCACCCGTACACGCAAGGCTTGATTGGCTCAATCCCAATTTTGGGCGAGCTTAAAGAGAAATTGGACGTTATCCCCGGCTCGGTTCCTAATCTGGTCAACCTGCCGCCCGGCTGTCGCTTTGCGCCGCGCTGTCAGGCGCGCGTCAAATACTCTCTGAAGATTTGTACGGAAGTCAAGCCTGAGTTGACGGATGTGAAACCTAATCATCAAGCGCGCTGCTGGCTGTATTCGGATGCGGATGAATACGGGCATACCGCGCCGATAAAGTTATGATCTTTCTTTTATGGAGCGTTGTACATGACGAATGATGTAGTCGAAAAAGGGGAAACCCTTGTTGAAGTGAATAACCTTGTAAAGTATTTTCCTGTTCGCGCCGGGCTTTTACAACGCGTAGTTAATTATGTGAAAGCGGTGGATGACGTCAGTTTTGCCGTCAAAAAAGGCGAGACGCTCGGTATGGTGGGCGAATCGGGTTGCGGAAAGACGACTGTGGGGCGCACAGTGTTGCGCCTGATCGAACCGACCTCTGGCTCGGTAAAGTTCAATGGCAAAAATATCTTTACGATGAAACAACGCGAGTTAAAGAAAGTGCGCCGAGATATCCAGATTATCTTTCAAGACCCGTACGCCTCGCTCGACCCGCGCCTGCCCATCGGTGAATCGGTGATGGAAGGTTTGCATATTCACCAAATCGGCACACGGCGCGATCGCGTGGACATTATGTTGGAGACGCTCAAAAAAGTAGGCTTGGAAAGCTATCACGCTCGCCGCTATCCGCACGAATTCTCGGGCGGTCAACGTCAGCGAATCGGGATTGCGCGCGCGCTGGCATTGCGCCCGCAGTTCATCATCTGCGACGAGCCGGTTTCCGCGCTGGACGTGTCAATTCAATCGCAAGTGTTGAACATTCTCAAAGACCTGCAAACTGAGTTTGGACTAACGTATTTATTCATCGCGCATAATCTTTCGGTGGTCGAGCATATATCGGATCGCGTGGCGGTGATGTATCTCGGTAAAATGATGGAACTGACGACTCGCGAAGAACTGTTCCGCAGCCCGCTGCACCCGTATACGCAGGCGTTGATGTCGGCTATCCCGGTTCCCAACCCGCACTTAAGGCGCGAGCGCGTTATTTTAACGGGCGACGTTCCAAGCCCGCTCAACCCGCCCAAAGGATGTCGCTTTCACCCGCGCTGCCCGGTCGCCATTGCGAAGTGTTCGCAAGAAGAGCCGCAGCTTAAGGAACTCCTTCCCGATCATTGGGTGGCGTGTTGGGTGGCGGAGCAAAATATAGGGAAATAGCGCGCCGCTTCGCAGATCGGCAGACCTGTTTTCGACGCGTTGACGCCCAGCCTCTAGAATGAATTGTTTATATAAAGCGAGCGACCCATAGTATGACTGCCCCTTCTATTCTTCTTGTTGACGATCAAAAAGATATTGTTCGGTTATTGCATTCGACTCTGCAAACGCTCGGTCAGCGTTTAGATATTGTGGATGCGCCTTCGGGGGAAGAGGCGTTGCTTGAAGCCTCTCGTCGAAGCATAGATTTGTTGATTACCGACTATCTTTTACCGGGCATGTCGGGCGTGGAATTGATGCAAAAAGTGAAAGCGCGCAACGCCGATTTAAAAGTGATATTCATCTCCGGTATGACCAAACGTAACGCGCGCGATGAAATGCTCGATGCTGGCGCGACGGCAATCTTTGACAAACCGATTCCGCTGGCAGATTTTCTGGATGCGGTCGAGCGGAGTTTGGGGCTGGTGCGCACAATCTTCCCGCCTGAGTTAGCGCAAGAGGCGGAAGGGAATCACGAGTCCTTGTCGGATCTGTTGAGCGGATTCCGTCGAAAGATCGAAGCGGACGCGATCTTTCTCATCAGCGACCGTGGGCGCGTGCTGGCGCGCGCGGGCGATCTGTACGACAGCAGCATGGAAGTATCCATGCTTTCCGCGCTGATAGGGATTTACAACGCGGGGCTGAAAGTTTCGCGGTTT
This sequence comes from Anaerolineaceae bacterium, assembly GCA_022181005.1. Taxonomy (GTDB): domain Bacteria; phylum Chloroflexota; class Anaerolineae; order Anaerolineales; family Villigracilaceae; genus Defluviilinea. The sequence continues at coordinate 8,224 of BQMV01000023.1, forward strand.
ATTCGGCAAGAACAACTGGAAAATTATCATATCTTTCGCGGCGGCGATCATGATCTCATTTTGATTCCGGTGCATTCTTCGCATGCGTTGTTGTTGGCTGGCAAGAATATCGCCGCCTCGGCGCGTATTCTAAAAACAGTGGAAGCGATGTTGTTTGTGCGCGGCGAGATAGAGCGCGCGTTGCAGTTATTAGGAGTCGCGGCGCTTCCTATCGCGCCGGTTGAACCGACTGCTAAGACAGAAGAGACGTCGCAGCGCGTCTCGCCGTTTATTCATGAGGAAGAGCCCGAACCAGATGTAGATGTGGACGCGTTGTTTACATCGGCTGGCAAGAAAACCAAAGTGAAAGATGCGAATGCGTTTTGGGATGAGGCGGCTGAAAAAGCCGGCAGCATTCCGCTTGCTCCGGATATGATCTCCTTTGAAGAAGCGAACAAACTGGGGCTAGCTCCCGATCGCGAAGGGTTGACAATTCCCCGCCCAACCAGCGGCGAACTGAGGCTGAGGGCGTCGAAGAAAAAATAGGAGAATGCGTTTGCCGCGATGCAAAACCGTATTGCTTCATAGAAATCGCTGTGATACAATGTGCGCCTTACAGGGGCGTGGTGCAACGGCAGCACACCAGCCTTTGGAGCTGTGGATCTTGGTTCGAGTCCAGGCGCCCCTGCCAATTCCCGCGATTGCGGGGCTTCTTTTGTAGAAAGGATTTGTCGCCAATGCCCCGCGCGCAAATCCTTTTTTTGTTCGAGGTGAAATGAAAGTAACCGCCGTTCTCCTTGCCGCAGGGCAGGGCACTCGCATGAAATCGGCTTTGCCGAAAGTGTTGCATCCGTTGTGCGGCAAGCCGATGGTTTGGCATGTGCTGGAAGCGTTGAAACAAGCCGCGACCGAAACGCCGGTTGTGGTGATCGGTCACGGCGCGGATGAGGTGAAAAAATACCTGGGGGATTCGGCCGCTTGCGTGTTGCAGGAACCCCAACTCGGCACAGGTCACGCGGCGATGCAAGCCGAATCCCTGCTCAAACATAAAACGGATTTGGTCATCGTCACCTATGCGGATATGCCTCTCTTGCGCGGCGAAACATTCGCGCGACTCGTGGAAACCCAACGCCTCAACCCCGGACCGTTCAGCCTGATCACCGTTTTCGCCGACGATCCTCACGGCTTCGGGCGGATCCTGCGCAACGCCGATGGGACAGTCTCTGCCATCGTCGAAGAATATGTTGCCACGCCGGAACAGCAAAAAATCAAAGAGTTGAACGTCGGCGCGTACTGCTTCAATGCGGACTGGCTGTGGGACGCGTTGCATCGCATCCCGAAGAATGAGAAAAAAGGCGAGTATTACCTGACCGACGTGGTCGAACTCGCGGTGAAAGATAACCTGCCTGTGCAGGCGGTCGTCCACGATGATTTTAGCGAGACGATCGGGATCAACACGCGCGTCCATCTTGCCGAAGCCGAAGCCGCCATGCGGATGCGGATCAACCGTGAGCACATGTTGAACGGCGTGAGCATGACCGACCCCGCCTCCACGTACATTGACGCGGGCGTGAAGATCGGCAAGGATACGACCATCATGCCGAACACGTATCTTCACGGCGCGACGGAGATCGGCGAAGGGAATGTGATCGGACCAAACACGATCATCCGCGATTCGAAAATTGGGAATCACTGTAAAGTTTTGGCATCCGTGCTGGAAGGCGCAACGCTCGAAGACGATGTGGACATGGGTCCGTTCGCGCGGTTGAGGAAGGGCGCGCATTTGAAGAGTCACGTCCACATGGGGAACTTCGGCGAGGTGAAAGATTCCACGCTCGAAGAAGGCGTGAAGATGGGACACTTCTCGTATATCGGCAACGCGAAGATCGGCGCGAACACGAACATCGGCGCGGGGACAGTCACCGCGAATTACGACGGCGAGAATAAACTCCCCACCGAGATCGGCGAGGATGTCTTCATCGGCGTGGATACGATGCTGGTCGCTCCGCTGAAACTTGGCGATGGCGCGCGCACGGGAGCGGGAGCGATCGTGACGAAGAACGTGGCGGAAGATACGCTCGTCGTCGGCATGCCCGCGCGCCCCATCAAAAAAGTGGAAAGAAGAAAGATGAAGGCTAAGTAATACGCAGTACGCAATACGGAATACTGCGTATTGCGTACTACGTATTGCGTAAGAGAGTGTTTCTTAAGTCTGAATCGCGCGTACGAAAAGAGCATTCACCACAGAGAACACGGAGTCCACAGAGGATTCTAAAAGGTTTTCTCGGTGATCTCAGTGTTCTCTGTGGTAAAAAGCCTTTAAGAAACAGTCTCTAAGGAAAACGTTATGACAATCACTCAGCATGATAAACAATCTCTGATCGATCTTGCAAACATGGCGCGAAAAGGCGCGTATGTGCCGTATTCTCATTACCCCGTTGGCGCGGCGCTGCGGACGAAGTCTGGCAAAACATACACCGGCGTAAATATCGAGAATGCCGCGTATCCGCAGACCATGTGCGCGGAACGTGTCGCCATCTTCAAAGCGGTTTCAGAAGGCGAAAAAGAATTTGAAGTTATTGCTGTGGTAACAGACAATGGCGGCTCTCCGTGCGGAGGCTGCCGCCAGGTGATGGCGGAGTTTGGACTCGATACGATTGTTTTATTGGCGGATAAAAATGGCAGCCTTATGAAAGAAGCGACCGTGAAAGAACTTCTGCCCGAGGCGTTTACGCCGGAGAAATTGAAAACGTAAGGCGAGGTTTATCTCACTGCGCATGGGCGGGAAAACTCCGCCCCTACAACAATCCCATGCCCCAACCAAAATTCCGTTCCCTGCGCGTGGATGCGGTGGTGCTTCGTCACAGCGATTACGGCGAAGCCGACCGACTTCTCACGCTGTATACGCGCCAACGCGGAAAGATGCGCGTGATCGCCAAAGGCGCGCGCAAGATCGCCTCGCGCAAGGCGGGTCATATCGAACCGTTCACACACGTCAAACTGCAACTCGCCGCCGGGCGAGATATGTTCATTCTCACGCAAGCTGATACGGTGGATGCCTATCTGCCTTTGCGCGACAATCTGCTTCTGCTTAGCCATGCTGCCTATGCGGTTGAACTCTTAGACCGCTTTACCTATGAAAATAATGATGTTGAAAACCCGGCGATCTTTCGCTTGCTGACAGACACCCTCTCGCGCCTCGCTTCCGGCGTGGACGTTTGGCTGGTCCTGCGCTTCTACGAGATGCGCCTCCTCGACCAACTCGGCTTTCGCCCGCAACTCTTCGAGTGCGTCAACTGCGGGCGCGCGATTCAACCCGAGGATCAGTTCTTCTCGTTCAATGCCGGCGGAGTCGTCTGTCCGCGCTGTGGGCAGAGACTAAAGCATTTGCGCCCGATCTCGCTGGAAGCGTTGAAGTACCTCCGCCATTTTCAACGGAGCAGTTACGCCGAAGCCTCGCGCGCCCGTCCCGACGCCGACGCACAGCGCGAAACCGAAACGCTGATGCAAGGATATTTCACATATCTGCTCGAACGCGAATTAAACACGCCGGGCTTTCTCAAAAGAGTTAAAGCTGGCTTGTAAGTTGTCTTAGTATTCTTAAAATGAAAGGCAGGCTTTCGAAGCGCGCAAGCGCGTCAAAAAGCCTGCCTTTTTTGTCCGCTCTACTTTCGGCGGAGATAGGGTGTAACTATGGCTGACTGGTTAGGATCGTGATGCCCGGTTGAGTTGATACCTCGATATTCTTCTTTACAAGAACGCCCGGTAAAGCGACCCAAGAGGCGACACTTTCATCCCAGCGCTGAGGTATGCCGGTCTTGGCTGGATAAGAAATAATGATCTGGGCGTTTGCCGGTAGAATGTCGATGCGCTCGCCGTCTTTGAAGAGCAATATTTCAACGCCATACAAGATAGTCTGATCGCCCAGCATAGAGAACTTCGCCTGACTTTCTTTGATCGGATTCACGACGATCTTATAACCGCATAATCCGATGAAAGTTAAATCCATACGGTTGAAAGTGTAATGTGCTTGAGGGTTGTCACAACGAACGAAGTCGGAGAAGCCGCTTCCAAATGCAGGCGTAGGAGTGGACGGTGTGGGAGTGGGCGGCGTGGGGGTAGGAGGCGTGGGGGTAGGAGGCGTGGGGGTAGGAGGCGTGGGAGTAGGAGGCGTGGGAGTGAAGAACGGATCGGCAGTGAGCCAATTATCATATAAGATGCAATCCGAAACGTCGCCGCCTAAGCCGGAGGGATTGGATAAGTTTCTAGCAGTGTCGCAATTATCCGCTGCCGCGTTTGTGTCGAGCGGTCCGCTTGCGTCGCCCCACCAATTGCCTTGCAGATCAACATTATAAATGCCGAAATATGCAGGATCGCTGTTGTACCAGTTTAGGCTTCCTTGCGCGATGGCGGCGGCATAGAGATTTTGTCCGGTGATCGAGTTGCCTGTGCCGCTGACGTTCAATATGCAGTCGCCGCCCGCGCCGCTGCAATCATACGAAGAATAGTATTCTCCCGCGCCGTTTGATTCAAAATAGAATCCATAATCTCCGCCGCTGATTACATTGTCGTTAAACACGGCGCTCGCGTCGCTGAAGAAAAATCCCCAAACGTCGGTGGTAACATAAGCGCCGACCCCGCCAGCGGACACTGCTACTTGGTTATCTGAAAATGTGACGGTATTGAGCGAATCGCCCCAGCCGTTGCCGGCAAGCGTTAAGCCAGTTGCTACGCCGGAAATAGTGTTGTTGGTCACGCTAATCGGTTCGTAAGGAGCGAACACAAAAACGCCGTATGAGTTTGCGCGACCGTTCGAAATTGTATTCCCGCTAATCGTATCTGCGCCGCCTGAGTTATCCGTATGAATTCCCGTATTCATATCTGAGACCGTATTATTCAACACTTGCATACCTTGAGAGTAATTAGCGGCGATGCCGTCATTGACTTGCG
>BQMV01000024.1 GCA_022181005.1 Anaerolineaceae bacterium
TCACTTTCGCTAACGTGCCGATGTCTGTCACTTGCGGGCGGATAATCACTTCGGGGCGATCAATCGTAAGACGATATTCCGCTACCGCGCGCATCATCACATCTAGCGATCGTAAAACTACATCCATAGCCCGCGCGTAACGCAACCGGCTCAGTCGTTCGGCGATCGGTTCAGGGATCAAATTTAAGCTTGAGAGGCTCAACGAATGGGAAGTCTCGCCGATAGGCGCATTAAGCGTAACCGCAAAGACGGGAAGAGTAGGCGCTAACGCGCGCGCCGGCGCGACAGGGACTGGGTCTAACACACCGCCGTCCGCCAACTCGTACTCGCCTCGGCGTTGCGCGGGAAACAATCCGGGCAGGGCGATCGTCGCCAAGATCGAATCCATAAGCAGACCTTCCGAGAGGACAACTTCGCTGCCGGAGACGAGGTCAACAGCTGTAAGCGCGCAGGGAATCTGCGTGTCGTCGAACGTCCTGTCGCGGATATGCCCTTCGATCCATTTTGCCCCGCCAGCGACTCCAATGAAAGACGGTTCGTCGCCCGGCGACTTGCCATATAGCGAAGTTTGCTCAAAGTCAGAGAAAGCGTCCTCAATTTCGTCCGGCGTGTATCCAAGCGCATAAAAAGCAGCAACGATGCCGCCGAAACTAGTTCCGGCGACCGCGCGAATCTTAAAGCCTTCCTGCTCAAGCCGCCGCAGAACCCCAATGTGAGAATTGCCTTTCGAACCGCCGCCGCCGAGCGCAAGCGCAATATCCATACGTTATATCTCCTCCCCCTATTATACTCAGTAGCAGATTAAGGACTCGGCAGAGCGCTCGGTGTTTCGACAGTAGTCGTCGGCAAAGGCATATTCGTAGCTGTCGACAGAGGCGTATTCGTAGCCGTCGGCAGAAGTGTATTTGTAGCCGTCGGCAAAGGCGTATTCGTAGCGGGAACCGGCGTATTTGACGGGGGCGCCACCACAATGGACACGGTCAGCGTAGAGCCGAACGCACCGCCTGCCTGCGTTCCAAGTCTCCACGTTCCTACATACGAACCCGGCTGCTTCGGCGCCATCAGTTGAACGGAAATTTGCGTCCATTTTCCGGGCGGAATCACTTTGCCTAAACCTGAAGGTTCGCCGCCCATTTGATTTCCGCCGGCGAAAACAAGGCGGTAAAGATAGACCCAATCGCACGTTCCATTGTTCTCCACCTTCCATGTCTTCGTAAATACTTGCGACGGCGACATGACCGTCCCTGCCGGGATGGTTTCATCGCGAATCAACGCCAGATTATTGCAGCCCAACGCTAATGAGGATGGATTAGGCGTCGGCGTAAATATTGTCCCGGTAACCGATGGCGTCAGTATCAGCGTAGAGGCTGGATTAAACACGAAACCTTGCGTCGGCGATTCTACCGGCAACGCTAACGCCAACGCCGTGTCCGTCGGCTTAATATCTGTAGGCGTTGGGCTGGGCGTCGCCGATAAAGCCTGCGCAGTTTGCGTATCAAAAAGCGCCGCCGAGAATGTGCTAACGCTAGACGTAAGAATCGCGCCCACATCCATCGTCGGTGCGACAGTCGGCTGCCCGCCGCAAGCCGCAAGCAAGAAAACAAGCAAAATCAAACTGGCTACTCTCTTTTGATTCATTGTGAACCTCAATGTCGTTAATTCAGCAAGGTCAGAGCAGGCGCGCTAACGCTCTACAAAGCGCGTCCACATCCTTCTCAACGTTGTATCCTTGAACGGAAATTCGGATCAATTTGTTCCCATCCCATTCATGAACTGGAACTTCAATCTTAAATTCATCATACAGACGGCTCTTCAATTGCGACACATCCACGCTGGCGGGCAAAGGCGCAGCAACCATTTGACGAGACCAGACGTCGTCTATTGAATGCAACGGGGGCAACCCAGTCATTTCACAGATGCGCCTCTGCGCGTTCCTCGCCAGTTGATGGCATGCTTCACGGACGCGCTCCCAGTTATGCGCCGCCTGAAATTCGATCGCAGCGGGGACGGATAACGCCGCAGAAATATCGCGCGTGCCGCTCCATTCGTTCAAATCAAGAAACGGAGAAACGCCTGCCTCAGGCTCATATCCCCATGAAACAATCAGCGGTTCAACCAAATTCTGCATTTCAGGGCGGGCGTACAAAAAGCCAACGCCCTTCGGGGCGCACAGCCATTTATGTAAATTGCCTCCGTAAAAATCAGCGCCAAGTTCATCCAAATTGAGCGCGATCTGCCCGGGAACGTGCGCTCCATCAATAATCGTGATGATATTCTTCTCCCTAGCGCGTTGAAGGATTTCTCGAATCGGAAAGATAAGCGCGGTCGGCGAAGTAACGTGGCTCAGAAAAATAACTTTTGTTCGCGGCGTGACGCCGCGCCAAAACGATTCGATAAAATCCGCATGCGAAGTTAATTCCACCGGCTGATTAAGATAAGCAAAGCCGCGTTTGCGGGATAGAAACCGCCACATGCGGTCCATTGCGCCGTATTCGTGGTCGCTGGCAAGGACCTCGTCTCCCGCTTCCAAGTACAGCGAACGCGCGACGATGTTCATCGAAACCGTGACATTTTGCGTGTAAACCAAATTATCAGCGGGCGTTCCAAGATAACGCCCCAACGCGACGCGCGATTCGGCTAGCAGCCCTGTCGCCCGTCTGCCCAGAAATTCAACCGGCTGAACCTCAAGTTCTCTTTGCCAGCGTTGATATTCTCTGAAAACAGGTTTGGGGGTCGCGCCGAAAGAGCCATGATTAAGAAAGGTAATCTTCGGGTCGAGAAGGAAGAGGGAATTGAGCGAGTACATTTGTCAATTATAATGTCAGATCATATGGGCGACGTATTGCGTTCGCGCTATTCAACAATTCAGCACGGGAGTCAAACGATGGATCAGGAAAAACTTGCCTTCATCAATCCTGCCACAGGAAATCAATTCGGCGAAGTGGCGATGTCTACGCCCGAAGAAGTCAAACAAGCAGTGGACGACATGCGCGGATCGTTCCCTGCGTGGAGCGGTAAATCCGTCAGAGAGCGCGCGCGCATCTTGAAGCGTTTTCAAAAATTACTGATCGAACACAGAGACGAAATTTCAACCGTTGTCAGTCAAGGCACCGGTAAGAACCGACAGGACAGCTTGATAGAACTCTTCATCTCTGTAGACATGCTGGCGCAAAACCGCGCCAACGCCGCCAAGTGGCTGAAAAGACGACGCGTTTTTTCGGGCTTGTACTTCACAAAGAAGTCCTATGTGGAGCATCGTCCATACGGCGCGGCGGCGATCATCTCGCCGTGGAATTATCCTTTGCTCATTTCGCTCACGCCGATGTTCGCCGCGTTACTCGCGGGCAACACGGTGGTTCTAAAAACTTCGGAGATCACGCCCGCCGTCGGCGTGTTGATCGAGAAGTTGTTCAACAGCCTGCCCGAACTCGCGCCCTTCGTCCGCGTGGTGCATGGAGATGGCAGAGTCGGCGCGGCGCTGATCAACAGCAAACCCGATTATATTTTCATGACAGGCTCCACCGTCACAGGCAAACGGATCATGCAAGCCGCAGCGGAGAATCTTACTCCCATCACGCTCGAACTCGGAAGCAAGGATGCGGCGATTGTTCTCGAAGACGCAGACATTGATTCTGCCGCGCGCTGGATTGCATGGGGCGCGCACTTTAATTCGGGTCAATCTTGCGTGGCAGTGGAGCGCGTATATGTCGTCGAATCGAGATACGATGAATTCGTCCGAGCCGCCGTCAAATACTCCGAAAAAATCTCCAGCGGATTCACGCTCGAAACCGACAGCCCATATTTCATGGGACCCATCACCGATCCGCGCCAGATTCAGATCATCGAAGATCACGTCAAGGAAGCGGTTGAAAAAGGCGCGCGCATTTTATGCGGAGGCAAAGAGCAGGGTCCGTTCTACAAGCCGATGGTGATGGTGGACGTGAACCATTCTATGAAACTCATGCGCGAGGAAACTTTTGGACCCGTCCTGCCGATTATGAAGGTGCGGGACGAAGAGGAAGCCATCCGCCTCGCCAACGATAGTTCGTTCGGTCTCTTCGCTTCGATCTACACCAAAGACCATGCGCGGGCAAAACGAGTCGCAGACCGCATTAACGCATCGTCAATCATTTTTAACGACAGCCTCGCCCAATTTGCGATTCCCACGCTCCCATTCGGCGGTGTGAAAGACTCGGGTATCGGCACATCGCACGGACGGGAAGGGCTGCTGCAGTTTACCCGTCCGCACAGTTACGCCGTCGGCGGTTCACCCCCCGCATGGGATATCGCCACCGTCATGCGCGAACTCGGCAACTACAAACTCGGCGTGGCGATCATGGGCGTTGTCTACGGCACAACGTTAAAGCAGAAATGGGAAACATTCGCCCAGTTGTTTCAGAAGGAACGAAAGACTGCTCTCCCAGAGATTAAACCCGAACCGACAACGACGAAATAACCGCCGGGCAATCCTCATGTTAAACAAATAAGAGAGGCTGGCGCGAAAGCCAGCCTCTCTTATTTACATTAATGCGTTGTTCGCAAATCCGCTAACTCTGCGCAATCATCACATGCTTGGTGATTTGATAATCGCCGAGCGCCTCGGCGGATAGATCTTTGCCGAAGCCCGATTGCTTGAATCCGCCGTGCGGCGTTTCAGAAGTCAGCGGCAGGTGATCGTTAATCCAAACCGTGCCAAATTCCAATTGCGCCGAGAGGCGCATAGCGCGCCCGATGTCGCGGGTAAAGACCGAAGCGGCGAGTCCGTATAATACGTCGTTGCCTTTGCTCAACGCGTCGGCTTCATCGCTGAATTCCTGCACCGTGATGACGGGACCGAACACCTCGTTTTGCACAATCTCCGAATCCTGTTCCACATTGGCAACGACGGTCGGCTCATAAAAATAACCCTGATCGAAGCCCTTCGGCGTTCCACCGCCCGTGAGGATCTTCGCGCCTGCCGCTTTTGCGCGCTCCACAAATCCGCTGACGCGCTCGCGCTGAACGCCCGAAATCAACGGACCCATCTGAACGCCTTCGTCAAACGGCATTCCAACCTTAACATTCTTGACCGCTTCGACAACCGCTTCCTGCATTTCCTTGATGCGGCTCTTCTCGACGTACAGCCGCGTCGCCGCCGTACAATCTTGTCCGGTGTTGAGCGTCGCCGCCATAGAGGCTTTCGCCGCCACCAGTTCGGGATCGGAATCGTCGAACACGATGAACGGCGCTTTGCCGCCCAATTCAAGATGAACGCGCTTGAGCGTATCCGCTGCCGTTTTCATAATCTTTTTACCCGTGCCGACCGAACCCGTCAGGCTGACCATCCGCACGTCGGGATGTTCGACGATGGCTTGTCCCGTATCGTTGCCGCCGCTGACGATGTTGACCACGCCGTCGGGGACGCCGGCTTCTTTGAGGAAGTCCGCCAGCATCAACGTGGTGAGCGGCGTGCCGGGCGCGGGCTTCAACACGATCGTGCATCCCGCCGCCAATGCGGGACCAATCTTCCAAGCCGCCATCATAAATGGATAGTTCCATGGCGCGACTTGTCCCACCACGCCGACCGGCTCGCGCCGATAGATGGACGTGTAACCCGCCGCAAATTCGCCGGCGTGCGAGCCGTGCGTGTCGCGCGCGGCGCTGGCAAAGAAGCGCAAATTGTCCACCGCAAAGGGTATGTCGCCGCCCAAACTGACGTACTCGTACGGCTTGCCCGTATTTTCCGATTCGAGTTTGGCGATCTTCGCCGCGTTGGCTTCGATCACATCCGCTAATTTCCAAAGAATCATCGAGCGCTCGCTCGGAGTTTTCTTCGACCAGCGACCGTCGTAGAAAGCGCGTTTGGCGGCTTGCACGGCGCGATCCACATCCGCTCGACTCGCGTCCACCACTTCGGCGATTTGCGCGCCCGTCGTCGGGTCCTCGACAGACATCATCTTTCCGCCTTGCGTGTCTTCCCACTTGCCGTCAATCCAAAGTTTGTAGTTCATTTTCTCTCCTCTATGGATTGTCACCCTGAGCGATAGCGAAGGGTCTCCAATTCCGCGAGGAGATTCTTCGCTTCGCTCAGAATGACATGATCAATATGATTTACGAATCCAGCCGAATCGCCACCATTTGAATATTGGTCATATCTTCCATCGCAAATTTCACGCCTTCGCGCCCCAACCCGCTTTGACGATTGCCGCCGTAAGGCATGTGATCGGCGCGGAAGTTGGGCGTATCATTAACGATCACGCCGCCGAAGTTTAAGCGTTTGACCGCCTTGAAAACGCGATTGACATCGTTGGTAAATACGCCGACTTGCAAACCGAATTTAGAATCGTTTGCCTGTTTCAACGCGGACTCAAAATCATCGCTTTGAATCACCGACGCGACGGGACCGAAGGTTTCTTCCGCTACTACTTTCATATCCGCTTCGACGTTCGCCAACACGGTAGGATAGTACACCGCGCCCTCGCGCTTGCCGCCCGTCAGCGCTTTCGCGCCCGAACCCTGCGCTTCGTTGACCCACTCTTCGATGCGATCCACTTCCTTCGAGTCAATCATCGGACCAACGTCTACGCGTTCGTCGAGCGGATCGCCGACGATTAAGGCTTCGGTCGCTTTGACAAATTTCTCCGAGAACGGTTCGTACACTTTCTTCTCGCTGTAAATCCGCTGCACCGAAATACACACCTGACCCGAATTATAGAACGCGCCCACCGCGCAACGCTTGGCGACGAAATCCAAATCCGCATCGGGCGCAACAACGACAGGCGAGGTGTTGCCGAGTTCCAACGTTACTTTCTTGATGCCCGCCACGCCCAAGATGTGTTTGCCGACTTCGGGCGAGCCAGTGAAGGTGATTTTGTCCACGCGCGGATCGGTGATGAGCCATTCGCCCACCGTGCTTCCGCCGCCGACAACGAGGTTAATCGCTCCCGCTGGAACGCCCGCCTCTTGCAAAATTTGACACAACTTCACCGCCGCGAGCGGAGTCGTCGTGGCGGGTTTCAACACTAACGTATTGCCTGCGGCGAGCGCGGGCGCTACTTTATGCGCCACCAAATTCAGCGGGAAGTTGAACGGACTGATTGCCGCAATCACGCCGACGGGACGGCGCGTCCAGAATCCAAAATATCCTTCGCCGCTCGGAACGGCATCCAGCGGAAAGGTCTCGCCGTGCAAGCGCTTGGCTTCTTCCGCCGCAATCGTAAACGTGCTTTGCGCGCGATCCACTTCGGCGCGAGCGAACTTCAGCGCTTTGCCCGCTTCAGCGGCGATCGTCTTCGCCAAGTCGTCGGCGCGTTCGCGGATGAGCGCGGCGGTTCTCATCAAAATATCGGCGCGTTTGTGCGCGGACATCTCCGCCATAGAATCTTCAGCGCGTTCGGCGGCGGCGATGGCGCGATCCAGATCGTCGCGGCTGGCGGTAGAGACTACGCCGACCGTCTTGCCGTCATACTTATTCTTGACTTCAAGCGGCGTTCCGCTTCCGCCCCATTGACCGTCTATCAAAAGTTTATATTCCATTTCGTTCTCCATGAATTTTTATTTGCGTAAAGCAAATTCGACGATCTGTGAAAATCTATTTTCAAACACTTCGCAGAAATTTGGAAGCGCGTCGTTTTGAGGAGCGAAGCGATTGCATCCTCGCAACGATATCCTCATCCCTGTGCGATCATCACATGCTTCGTGATTTGATAATCGCCTACCGCTTCGGCGGATAAATCTTTTCCGAAACCCGATTGCTTGAATCCGCCGTGCGGCGTTTCGGATGCGATCGGCAAGTGATCGTTCACCCAAACCGTGCCAAACTCCAACTCGGCGGTGAGGCGCATCGCCCGCCCAACGTCTTTCGTGAAGACCGACGCGGCAAGCCCGTACAATACGTCGTTGCCCATTTGAAGCGCCTGCTTCTCGTCCTCAAACTCCTGCACGGTAACGACGGGACCGAAGACCTCGCTTTGCACGATCTCCCAATTCTGCTGAACGCCCGCGATAACCGTCGGCGCGTAATAATAGCCTTGTTGCAAATCTTTAGGGATTTCGCCGCCTGTGAGAATTTTCGCGCCCGCCGCTTTTGCGCGCTCGACGAATCCCGCCACGCGCTCGCGCTGAACGCCTGAAATCAACGGACCCATCAGCGCGTCGTCGTCGAAGGGAAGTCCCATCTTAACATTCTTCATCGCCTCGACGACCGCCTCTTGCATGATCTTCGCCTTGCCCTTCTCCACATAGACGCGCGTCGCGGCGGTGCAATCTTGACCCGTGTTCATCGTCGCCGCGAACGAGGCTTTCGCCGCGACTAATTCCGGATCGGCGTCGTCGAACACAATGAACGGCGCTTTGCCGCCCAATTCAAGATGGACGCGCTTGAGCGTATCTGCGGCGGTCTTCATCACTTTCTTGCCCGTGCCGACCGAACCCGTCACGCAGATCATACGCACATCGGGATGCTCCGCCAACGCCTGTCCCGCGTCGTTGCCGCCGGAGAGGACATTGACCACGCCGTCGGGGATGCCCGCCTCTTTGGTCAGTTCCGCCAGCATGAGCGTCGTCAGCGGCGTGCCGGGCGCGGGCTTCAACACAATGGTACATCCCGCCGCCAACGCGGGACCGATCTTCCAACCCGCCATGTTGAGCGGATAATTCCACGGGGTGATTTGCCCGATCACGCCGACGGGTTCGCGCCGATAGATGGACGTGTAGCCCGCCGCAAATTCGCCGGCATGCGAACCGTGCGTATCGCGCGCGGCGGTTGCGAAGAATCTTAAATTGTCCACTGTAAAGGGAACGTCGTTGATTAAACTCAAATTTTTATAAGGCTTGCCTGTGTTTTCGCTTTCAACTTTTGCAAACTTCTCCGTATGGGCTTCGAGTAAATCGGCGAGTTTCCAAATCGCCTTTGAACGTTCGCTCGGCGCAATGCGACTCCAGCGCCCATCGTAGAACGCGGCTTTGGCGGCTTGCACGGCGCGATCCACATCCGCCCGCGACGCGCTTTGCGCTTCGGCGATGATTTCGCCTGTGGCGGGGTTTTCAATCTTCATCGTCTCGCCGTTTTGCGCATCCGTCCATTTGCCGTCAATCCAAAGTTTATACTTCATCTCTTCTCCTCGTGAGAATAGTCAGGCGCTGAAATTATACTTACGCGAATCAGTATTGACAACTTCATCGTTCCGAAAACAACATCGAACGAACCGCCGCTACTCTCGAATTCCATACGGAAAGCCGTACTCTGCCATACGCTCCATGAATGGAATCGGATCGAACGCTTCAGGTCCCAGTACGCCCGCGCCTTTCCAGATTCCTTTTTCAAGCAATTCCATCGCAATGACCGGCGTAAACGCCGTCTGTGCGACGACCGCTTGACACCTCCATGCGCTCATACAGGCTTGATTATCGGCAACTTGATAGAGATAAATTTCTTTTCTCTTTCCGTCTTTTGTTCCCGTCACCCACGTCCCTGCGCAGGTCTTGCCATACATTTTATCGCCAAGATGAGCGGGGTCGGGAAGGCATGCCGCGACTACGTCGCGCGGGGCGACCTCCACGCCTTTAACGATTATTTTCTCTTTACTGTCCAAACCCAATTTATTCAGCGTTCGCAACACATCCATAAATTCATCGCCAAGTCCATATTTGAACGTCACACGCTTGACATTTTTAATCCAACGCGGCGCCAGCAGCACTTCTTCATGCTCCACGTTGACAACTTCGATCTTCCCGATCCCCTCAGGGAACTCGAACATTTCGGGCTCCGAAAACGGCTCGGTCGTAAACCAACCTCTCTCCTTCTCGTAGATCACCGGCGGATTTAGGCACTCTTCGATCGTCGTCCAGATGGAAAACGTCGGCGCGAATTTATAGCCTTCGACGAATAAGTCGCCGCCATCGCGTATGCCAATTTCGTCAATATCGTCGAAGAGATAATCCGCTGCATAGCGCGCAAACACATCCGCCATGCCCGGCTCCACGCCGAACCCGACGAGGGCGAGCAAGCCTTTTTCCTCCCAGTCCTCCGCTTTGGCAAATTGGTAATCGCCAAGTTTAACGCCCGTTTTATTGAACGGGTCCGTCGGATGCGGCTCAGAAAGCGTCATCGCCATATCCATGTAATTCACGCCGGCGCGATACGCCCCGTCGAAAATCTGCTTGTTAAACGCAGGCTCGACAGCGTTCATGATCAGATCGACTCGATGTTTTCTCGCCAACGCTTCCACTTCTTCCTGCTTGCTCGCGTCTATTCGCTCAATAGGAAAGCGCGCCGAATCGCCAAGTTTTTCTTGCACCTCTTCCGCGCGCTTAATATTGTAATCCGCCAGAACCATTAACTCTAACCACGGGCGAGGCTTTGCGATCGCGGCGATGGCTTCGCCCACGCCGCCTACCCCTACTAACAACACTCTCATAAATCCTCTCGGTTTGTAAAACGTCCTGAAGGTCTTTGCATGTTGAGCGTTTTCGCTCAGACCTTCAGGACGCTGTGCTGCCATCGGCGATTAATTCCCGCCTTTAATTTCGGTCCAAATCTGATCATATAGCGGCGTGGCGTCGCCCACGTCGTCAATGCGGTGAGCGCTGGTAAGCGCTTCAAGCGGCGGATTCGTGATCGGCGAATTGGCAAATGGTTCATACAGTTCAGGCGCGTTCGCTTTCGCGTAATCCAAGGCGGCGCGGTTCGGATTCAAATACGGGAAGTCGCGCAGCATCAGATAGAAGAGATCGCCCTGCATCGTATAGTTGATCCAAGCATAAGTCGCGTCTAAGTGCGGCGCGCCGGCGGGAATCGCCCAGTTATCCTGCCAGATCACCGAACCTTCCGTCGGGTAGACGAAGACGAAAGCGGGATTCTCCTGAAAGGCGGTGAACGCTTCGCCCGTCCAAACAACGCCTAAATCCACGTCGCCGGCGATGAGCGCGGTCTTGGGGCTGTCACTGTCAAACAGTTTGATGCTGGGAACCAACTGCGCCAGCTTTGCTTTCGCTTCTTCCAACTGGGCGGGGTCTTTAGTGTTGACGTCGTAGCCGAGCGTCAGCAAGGTCATGCCGATGATCACGCGCGAGTCGTCCACAGTCGTGATGCGACCGGCGTATTCCGGATTCCATAGATCGGCGTATGATGTGGGGGCGGTCTTTACAACATCCGAGTTATACACAATGGCGTCCAGCCCGCCTTCGTAGGGGATGGTGTATTCGTTGCCGGGGTCGAACTCTTGATCGAGATATGCAGAATCCAACTTGTCAAATACATGCAATTGGTCTTTGTCCAATTTGTGCAGCATCCCGTTGCGAATCATCAGGCTAACGATGTAGTCTGTAGGCAAGATCAGGTCATAACTCGAGCCGCCCGCCGAGAGTTTGGCGTACATTTCTTCGTTGGCGGAATATTCGTCGTGATTGATCTTAACGCCGTAGACCATTTCAAAACATTCTTTCCACTCCGTTGGGATGTACTCTGTCCAAACGAAAAGGTTGAATTCTTTGGATGTAACCTCCATTTTAGGATTCGGCTCGGGGCAGACGAACCCAGACGACGTTACTTTCTGAGCGGAAGAATCTCCTCCGCTCTTGGCGCCGCCGCAAGCCGTCAACGCCAGACTCGCGACCACGACCACGACAAACAACTTTGACAGAATGTTTCTCATAACTTCCTCCTTTAGGAAATTGGGTAGAGTTTTGCAAGTGAGGCGCTGCGCCGCCTCACAAATTGCCAGTTAAGCCTTACGATTCTCCGTCCACTGGAGCAGCAACACAGCCGTAAAAACGATCAAGATCCAGATCGTAGAGAGCGCGTTCACCTGTGGAGTGATAATGCGGCGCAACAAGCCGTAGACGTAAATAGGCAGCGTAGTCGAGCCTGGACCGGTGGTGAAGAACGTGATCACAAAATCATCCAATGAAAGGGTGAACGCCAGCAACGCACCCGAAAGCACGCCCGGCAGAATCATCGGGAACGTCACCCGCCAGAATGTCGTCAATTCGTTGGCTCCTAAATCCATGGCGGCTTCTTCGTACGATTTATCGAATCCTTGCAAGCGCGCTTGCACAACCAACGTCACAAACGGGATACAGAAGGCAATGTGTGAAACAATAACCGTAGGCAAGCCCATTGAAAAACGTGCGCCCGTCAAACCGCTCAGAATCGTGAAGATCTGACTGAACAGCACGAGGATTCCGATGCCCATCACGATCTCAGGGATGACGATGGGAATGTATAGCGCGAGTTGCGAAAACGCCTTAAGGCGAAAGTTGTAGCGTTGCAGCGCTATTGCCGCAAATGTTCCGATGATCGTAGCTGAGATCGAAGCGACAAACGCGATGGTCAACGTGTTCTCGGCGGCTTGCTTGACCTCGGCGTTCTTGTTCAATTCACAAAACCAGTGAAACGGCCCGCAAGGGCTTTGCACGACTGTGCTGCCTTCCATTTGAAGGGGTCCAAACTGAGTAATGAATCCGCCGAAGAAGATGTTAGTGCGCGACGCGTTGAACGAAAACAGCATCAAGCCGATAATAGGCGCGTACAGGAAGACGTATACCAACAAGGCGGAAATTCGCACAAAAAGAGAATTCGGCTTCTGGGTCATCGGAACGGCTCCTTATCGAAATATCCAAGTGTTCTGCGTGGATTCATGTGATTGCAATCTCCTCGCCGAAGCCAAATTTACGAGTGTAGAAGAACATCACGACCAGCGTCAGCGCCATGAGAATCAGCGACGCGGCGGAGCCAAAAGTCGGATCGCGGGAGATCGGAAGAGCGTCGTGGAGGGAAAGAGGGGAGGACACAGCGGG